>CAXGZM010000122.1:0-4537 GCA_964014165.1 uncultured euryarchaeote
TGCTCTTCCTCGTCGATGGTTTCCTCTTCGTAGGCGTCGCCGGCCTGATCGACCAGCGCCTCGAGTTGGTTGGCGAGTTCATCGTCGTCCTCGTCGTACTGGTCGACGAGTTTGTCGACCTGCTTGAGGAGGCGTTCGTACGGCGTTCCGGTGATGGCGCCGAGGAACCGACCAAACCCACCTCTCTTCTTCGCCATGGAGTGTGGTTGGGCTGACCCTTCTTCAAAGATTGTCCTTCGCGGGTCTTTTGACGGGCGGATGTTTGGGAAATCCATGGTGGAGGCGTGGTTGGAGGACCTCATGACCTCCTACAACCGGGATTCGCACGCACAACGAGGCGGTTATCTCGCTCAGGTTCACATGCCCGGTGATGTGTTCCAGTCCCTCGTTTGGTGGGCGCTCCAGGCCCTCCCCGATGAGATTCTTGTTGGGATTGACATCGACGGGGAACGGCCGCATCGCCGTGAAGTCGACACCTACTTCGAAGGGGACGAGGTGCACGACCGCCTGTTCCAAGGACAAGGCTACGTCATCAAGGAGGCCCACATCGTCAACCGTGGTGATTCCTACTCGGTGCACCACCTGCCCGAGGACTGGACCGACGACATGTTCTCCGCCGACCGCGGCTCAAGGGCCGGTCGATTCACCCACTGGCTGCACACGCACCCCAACGCTCCCGCGATTCCCAGCGGGGCCGACGCCGATGCTGCTCAGGAAACGCAAGGCATCGACATGATCCTCGGCCTGCGATTTTCTCCCGAGGGCCCGCTGCCTTGGTTTGACGACGTGGAAGGGACCCGTCGCACGTTGAAATCCACCGAGGAGAAAAAACCGCGCAAACGCTCCTTCTTCGCTCGCCATGCGCTTCCCGTGCTCGGCCGCGCCCCGAGCGGCCACGCCATTCACGAAATCCAGCTCATCGGCTTCCACAAGTCGGGCGTGGGGGTCAACATCGTGTTCGTTGACGACGAGGGCTATCCGTTTGGATGGGACCGGACGACGGCTCAGCTGGTCGCTTGAACGGCAACCAGGCTGGCATGAAGGTCTTCCAATCGGTCAGGGTTGACCCCGAGGTCTCCAACGCCCAGGCGGGAAGCGGAATACAGTGCGATGGCGGTGGCCTCTCCCTGAGGCGTGAACTCAACCACGACGTCGTCGGGGAAGCGCCAGAACGGTGTGATGGCGACGCCATGAGCAAACCGTTTACCGTCATCACCCAACGCCGAATGTCCCTTTCGCAAACCGTTGTCTTCCGACCACTCAACCCAAGCGTCCCACACTTCGCTGACGTTGGCTTGAATCAGCGTGGTCAAACCGGCATCCATTCGAACGACGGATTGCGCCGAGAGCGATGCGCAGTTGGCGGTGGGGTCCGGGCAGGTCGGCATGGTGGTGTGCTCGGGGTCGTGGGCGGCGGCGACGATCCATCCTTGGACGGCCAGCCAGGGTGAGGCGATGAGCAGGAGGGTGAGGGCCACCGACCGCCAGCGGTTGTTGCCCTCCATGAGCGGAGGTGGCCGTTCTGCTTCTTGAGGATGCGTCCTTCTGTCACAACAGGCTGGCGGTTCCGCCCGGAGGCATTTCGTCCAGCATGGTCACCGTTTCGCCTCGGAGACTCGGGCCGATGTGGAACGTCCCAAAGATGCCCTGGTCGCCGATGTTGTGGGACAGGGAGAACCACGTTCGACCGTAAGCGTCCACCCGGATGTCGAGGAAATCACCGAGGCCGCCGCAGCGGTTGTAGCCGCAGTCCGGCTCGGTGTCAATCGGATCGTCTGCACCGTTGAGTTGGACGGTTGTCAGCAAGGGCGTTTCGTTGAACGCATCGGTGGTGTACGTGAGGTAGGCGTTCCACACTTCATCCTCACCGGCGGTCTCGCCAACATAACCGAAGGCGACGGTGCCCTCATCACCGGCCACCACAACGGGGAAACCGGTGCCTGAGAGGTTGATGGGCGGGGCGATCATCGTGGCGTTGGACCACGTCTCGCCTTGGTCTCGGGAGTACGACCAGTAGGGCTTGTTGTCCAGTCCGTTCCACATGGCGTGGACGTTGCCGGCCGAGTCGACCTCAACCTGTGCTTCTTCGGCGTTCCAGGTGTCGGCCGTCCCGGTGACTTCGGTGGGCAAGGGATGCTCCGTCCACGAGATACCGGCGTTGGTGGTTCGGAAGACGGAGTAGCCTTCACCGGTGCAGCCCTTGTTGCCGCGGTAGAAGTTCCCGTCAATGCTGCCAACCAAGTGGGCGGAAAGACCGCCGGAGGAACAGGTCACCGGCGCACCGGACGTTTCCGGGCCCCAGGTGGCGCCGCCGTCTTGGCTGGAGGAGCAGAGGGGGTGCGGTGCGTTGCCGTTGATGCAGAACATCCACGTCGTGGGGTGGAACATGGCGGGCATGTTGCTGCTGGCAATGGTTTGGTGGTCCTGAACCGAGTAGATTTGCGTGGCCACGCTTGGACCGTTCCACGTGGCGCCGTCGTCGTCCGACCATTCCACGGTCATGCCGAGCAGCGCATGCATGTCGAATTTCATGATGCGACTGGTCCACGGGTCAACGTAGATGTAAGGGTCGTTGGAGTTGGCGATGGGAAAGAACGGATCGTAGACGTTTTCGCACGAATAGTCCAGTGTCTCCGTCATCCCGATGAGGTCGCAGGCCACCACGGCGGTGGAACCGGCTGGCCCGTTGCCGTAGGAGGACATGAACAGCGTGTCGCTCTGCGTGATGCCCATCGTGGGCTCAAAGGTCGACATGCCGATGCTGTAGTAGGTGCCCTCTGCGGGATAAGGCAGGTTGCGTCCGCTCAGGTCAACGGTGTCGTCGCCCCACACGTCAACGGCGTCGGGGAAGTGGTACCAGGTGAGTTCAGGACGCTCAAACGTCCAGACGCTCGAGACCACCGCTTCCTCTTCCACTTGAGCCTCGCCAAAACAGCCGGAAAGGGAGACGGAAATCATGAGGGCTGCAAGCAGAAGCGCCCGTCGGGGATGCATGGTGGACCCATGGCCTCGTGAGGTTAAGCCTTGTTGCTCGCTTTCACGGAGAGAATGTTTCAGTTTGCAGGGACCCCTTCGCCGGTCCAGCCGCGAAGTTGGTAGTAGGCCGACATGCAGGCCGCTTCGTCCTCGTCGTCCATGAACGAAACCATGCCCGCCGCGACACCGCTCGGGATGGGTTCCCTTCGAAGTCGCCACGACAGAAGATCCTCTTGGGCCGCTGACTTGCCTTGGCGCTGCCAGTGTTCCACGTTCCACTGACGAGCCTGGTCCCACTGCACACGGGCACGGTCCATCAGATCCTCCCAGGTGCAATCGTCACCGGTCGTCGCCTTCCAGGCCTGAACCATGACGTCATCGGGCGTGGCGCCTTTGGCAAAGGCACAGAGGATCATTGAATCGCGGATGACGATGCTGTGTTGGCTGTCCACCAGCTCTTCCATCAGGTCCACGGCCGAGCGGTTGGGCAGCCCGGTGGGCGCTTTGTAGCCGGCCCGCATGTGGGACGCCCCCACGTTGGCCGTCATGTAGGCCATGGCGTTGCCTCGCTTGCCTCGTGGGTCCCATGCGGGCAGGTCGAGACCCTTGCAGTGAGCGGTCAAGCGGGTGGTGGGGTGGCCGGTCACCGCCTCGATGTGTTCGCTGGCGGCCACGGCGCCGGCGGTCAGTGTTCCAAACAGCGACCCGTCGCCTGGCGTGGCATGGGCGAGCAGATGCAGGGCGAGGGGCGGCAGTTCGGGAATGCCAAAGGCCCACGGGACGACGTCGCCCTCAGCGTAGGAACCGAAGGCAAACGGTGCGTGGAAGTGGTCGGCCCAGCCCTCGGGCAGCCAGCCTCGCTGGGCTGCCTCGCACATGAACGACAGCGCCGCCCCGCCCGAGATGGTGTCAATGCCCAGACGGTTGGCGGCGTCGTTACCGTCCATCACGTCAAGGCTCGAGCCGATGCCGAGGTTGGCCCCGAGCATGGCGAGGGTCTCGTACTCGGGACGGTCAACACGGTTCACGTGAACGGGCCGTCCACGCATTTTCACACCGTCCACCGTCGGTCGGTCGGCCGCCTCACAAGCGATGGGGCAGGGAGCGCAACAGCCGGACTGCTTGGCGTCGGGCAGGGATTCGTGCCAGTGTTCGCCCGAGAGTTCGTGGGTGTCCATCGCCGACAAGACCGGCACGGCGGCGGCGCCTTCGGCGACGGCTTCTGCCGTTTGACCGCCCGCACCACCGCCGACTTTGAGCGCCGACAGGTCTGGAATTTGAGCGTCGGTTGACGAATAGTTGGCCGTGGGCATGCGACCGTTTTCAGCAGCGTAAATGGGGCCTCGGCTGGTACCGAATGCGTAGAACGGATCGCCGTATTTGCGCCGCTTGCCCATTTCCTTGCGCTGTTCCTTGATGGCGTCGGCCATGGAGAAGTCTTCGGCGTAGCGCATCTCGGCGGCGGCTTCCTTGCTGGCCTTGACGGTGAACGCCTTGAGGCGTTTGAACCCGAACGAGGCCCCCGTACCTGTCTCTTATACACATCTCCGAGCCCACGAGA
>CAXGZM010000123.1:0-4494 GCA_964014165.1 uncultured euryarchaeote
TCGTCGTCGTCGTCGTCGTCGTCGTCGTCGTCGTCGTCATCGTCGTCATCGTCGTCATCGTCGTCCTCAGCGTCTGCATCGGGGTCGAGCATTTCGATGACGGTGTCCTCCGCCGTTTCCTTTGCAACTTCTGCAGCGGCGGCGGTGGCGGCTTCCTCAGCCTTGGAAATGATGTCCTCCTCTGAAACTCGGTCGGCAGCAGCCTGGTCAAGGATCATGGCAGCAGCAGCCGCCATGGAAGAGTCAACCATGGGTGCGCCGCGGTAAACGTATTGAGCGAAGAGGCCGAACAGGCCGAGAACGGCGCCGGAGGCAATGATCAGGCCGCTGTTGTTGCGCTGAAGGTCATCCGGATCGATGTTGGTTTCCGTGCCCGTTTCAAAGACGGTCAAAGGCTGGAGGCCATGGAACCAGGTGTTTGAAAAGACCTCGATCACGGCCCACACGGCGTAGACGATCATCAGCAGGGATGCGACGTGCATCCACGAGCGGTTTTCGAGCACAAACCCGGCCAGGCCGGTTGCAGCGGGGGTTCCTTCATCGGACATGGTGAGACCTCACTGGCCCGACCTCCTATGTTTTACATTTAAAGGATACCCCAGTATCATCGAGGAAGCGAAGATATCACGCCTCGGTCAATTCAGCGCTTCCGTTGTTGTCTGCGTGCGGACTTGCCCTTTCGACGAGGGTTCTCCCAAGCATTTCCCTTCTTGCGGTTGTCCTGCCAGAATCGGTTGGGCTGCTCCATGCCTTCCGGCATGTCGTCAAAGGACTCAATGCTCAAACGCATACCTCCCAGCTCGTTTTGCAATTGTTTGACGTTCTCGCCACCGCGCCCGACCAGCGTGGAAATCATGTTCGATGGTGCATAGATGATGGCAGAGGTGTCGCTGGAAAAACGAACCTGGCACTCCACGCCAACCCACTGTCGCACCGTCTCGACAATGCGATCTTTGGCCATCGCCCTCACGGGAGACAGGTCGTTGGTGGTCGTGCGACCCTCGAGCGGAACCACGGCGATTTCTGAGCCGAAAGCAAACATTTCATGGGTGAGTTTGCCGCTTGGGAATTCCACCACCTCGATCACCGGTCGGGCCAATTCCTCCTGCATGCCGGTCGGTGGCTTCACGGTCATCCGCAGTTCCAAGACTTGCTGAATTTTGCCAGACTCCACGTGCAAAATGGTGTCAAGGACTTGGCTGACCAGTCCCAGTTCCACCTTTCCGATGAGCCGCTGAATAGCCTCCAGCGCCGAGTTGGCGTGAGTTACACCCAACAACCCCACGCCGGCAAGCCGGACGTCAGCAAAAATCTCGAAATCTCGGGCGCGGCGCACCTCATCGAAAATCACGAAGTCCGGGCGGACGAGAAAGATGATTTCTGCCGTCTTTTCGAGGTCGCCCTCGAGCGGCGCATACTGCGTGATACGATCGGCGAGTTGCAAGTCGCGTGGGGCCTCCATCGTTTTGACCAGCGCCCCAACGTCGGTGTCCAAGTACTCAGCGATGGCTTGGGCGAGGGTGGTTTTGCCCGAACCAGGTCGCCCACAAATGAACACGCCCCGATGATGGTTGCGCAGCCGGTCGACCAGTCGCTGATCGAGGTCGTAATCGCCCAAACTGAGTTTGGCCACCGGCCGAACCACGGTGATTTCACGGGCATCGGAAAACGGAGGCCACGCCGACGTGATGCGAAGGTCCCCCAGCTGAATCACTCGGCAACCTTTCCGGTCAATTTCAAGGAAACAATCGCTGCGATGGCGGTGCTCCTCCACCAGTGCGACCAAATCTTCCTCAAGTTGTTCGAGCGCCAGGGTGTCCCAATCGCTGACGGAGGATTCCGCTTCAACGAGTTTGAGAGAACCGATGGCACCACGCTTGACCCGGGGCGGGCAATCGGCTTTGAGAAACACCGTGTGGACGTCCTCCATCAGCAACGATTCGAGGTGCTCCGGGAGCGAAGGGTGGTCGCCGTGCGTTGCCATCGGTCAACAGGTCGATGACGCAGGCCTTTGACACTTCGCACGAAGGCTGGGGCGGTGGTGTCGTTCAAGCACCGCTGGGTTGAATCATGTAGCCCGTCAACCAAAAGGAGCCGATGAAGGACAACGACAGGATGTACGCCCCAACGGTCGGGAACGCCCAAATCGAAATGGAGACCTGTGCGAAGACCACAACGGTGGCAAGAACGGCCAGCATGTTCCACGGACCACTGCCGTTCAGGTTGAGGTATGCGAAGGTGGTCTCCCGTTCCGAAAGCGCCCAAACAGCCCCTGTCAGAGCGCTCAGTGCGATGAACGTCAGCACGGCATCCATGACCGCGCCCTGAAGGAACCAGACACCCAAACTGGCGACCAAACTGGCCCCGAGCATGCGTTGGACGGTGGTCATCGAGAGGCCCATGTCTTCTCCCAAGGGCACGGCGTTCTTCAATTCTCGCAAAGAGGGATTAGCGGGGTTCCGATGAAACGGGTCCGTGTTGTGAAAGCCACGCACTGACGTCCAACAGCGAATCGGGCTCAGGAACAATTCCCGGCAATCCATCCGCTATGCGGCGCAGGAAGGACAACCATTCCTCTCGGAGTGGTTGGGACGGAAAGTGTTCAACGAGCGGTTCCTCGTTCTCCCCGGTGCCGGCGTACCACGCGACCTCTCCGGTTCCAAAATCAAGCACTGCACCGCTCGTCGCTCCCTGAACGGCGAGCGTTCGTTGTTCTTCTTCGGCCCCCCATGCAACGTCAATCGTGATGAGTGTGGACCGGTCCCAAAGCCAAATGTCAGCAGAGGCATCCGTAACCTCCAACTTTCGAACCTCCATCTCAGCCAGGATGCCCCCTGTAAGGTGGCGAGCAGTGTCGAGCCCGTGCACTGCCAGCGTGAACAAAGGGTCTGCCCCCGAGGGTTTCGTACGCGTCGTTCGGCGGCGGTAGCTCAGGGTTTCGATGTTCATGGCACGGTCATCGATGGCTGCTTTGATCCGTTTCAAGCCTGCATGATATCGCAACAGGTACCCCACCATCACGGTAACATCGTCCGTGAGTTCGGAAAGAAAGGACGTTTCCTCTTCTCCCGACGAGCCCAAGGGTTTCTCGACGAAGACGGGAAGGTTGGCGGCGAGGACCTGCCGAGCCAGCGAAAGGTGTGTTTCCGGAGGCGTCACGATGGCGACCCCGTCGAGCTGCTCACTGGTCAACATCGCATCGATGGAAGCGTAGTGTGCGTCGGCCTCGACAGCGTCGCGGGCGGTGACGTCGATGTCGCAGACGATCAATCGGTCAAGGTAGCCCTCCTGTTTGAGCGACATCAGCGTAGCGTGGTGGATCGTTCCCCAACGACCGCACCCAATCAAACCGATGGTGAGTGTCATGGAATCACTTCACCGGTACCTGGATCGGAGCCAGTTCCCATTTTCGTCTTGATATCGGATGGAGAAGGTTTGCGGAGCGCGAGACCACTGCCACCACCCCTGATCGTTGAAGCCCATTTGCTCGTACACCTCGGGCGTGCAGTGAACGCCGGTCTCACCAAAGTAGAAAGCGTGCGAAGCCCGTGTTGTGATTCGATGAAGGCCGCCAAGGTAAAGCGCAAGCGATGTGATGGCGTCCTGGCTGGTCGGTGCCGTTCGCCAAGGGACGCTTGGGAAGGGGTTGTGAACCGCTGCTGAAGGGGGGCCAAGACGCGTGCCTGCCGGTTGCTGCGGCCCTGCCTTGAGTTGCCGTCGCATGAAACGGCGTATGCGGTAATGGGGTCGTTTGCCGTAGGGCTTGCCGAGCAAGTAATTGGCTTCGTATGCGTAAAGCGTCGGTTTGATGATGTCCCAGGCCCGCTTGGTGATGCAGTAGGTGACAAAATGGCGATTGGTCAATTCGACCTCCTCCAAGTGCGGTTCCAACTGTTCTTTCGTTCCAGCTTCGACGTTCCAGACTTGGACGGTCCCCACGTCGGCATACGCTTCGGCCCAGTCGGCAAGGCGCAGAAGTGTCGTCATGTAGGTTGGATTGAGTTCAATGTCATCTTCAACGAGCACCATTCGGTCGTAGCCTCGCTCGTCGAGCAGTTCCCGCCTCGCACTGATGAGTTGCCGCCCCACGCCGAGGTTGTCAGGGCGCGCCACGATCTCGAGAAAGGGGACACCGCTGCCTTCGATCACGGCACGCAAGGCTTCCTGCTCGGCACCGGGCCCACCGTCAATGTAGTGGAAGACATCCACTTCGCCGCTGGCGACTTCGGGGCACGTACCAAGTGATTTGATCATGCGCGCAAAATGGTCCGGTCGGCCAAAACCAAACGTGGCCACCGCTGTGCGCATGGTTCGGCACAACCCCCCGTTCTTCAAGAGGGTGATGATGGCAGCGCAGCAGCGACGGGGGTTCAAGCGGTGGCGCCGTCGCTTCGGGCCCTGTCCTCATCGTCGGATGCATCTGAGTCATCGCGCTCTCTTTCCTCGCTGTCACCGGCGCCGTCTTCACCGTCGCTTCGGGTCCTCTCATCGCCG
>CAXGZM010000124.1:0-4456 GCA_964014165.1 uncultured euryarchaeote
TCGAACTCATCCCACTGACCGTGCAATCCGTTGAGCAGGCGGGTCTCGGCGACCGATATTGCCTGGACTTTCTCTCGTCCTTTTCGCAGGGGGAGGGTATTCTCGTTGGTTCAAGCGCCCGGACAATGTTTCTGGTTCACAGCGAAACGATTCCCTCAACCTTCGTCCCCACACGGCCGTTTCGTGTCAATGCAGGTGCACCCCACGCCTACGTGATGATGGCCGACGGGACGACGAAGTACATGGCTGAACTCGAAGCGGGGGACGGCATCCTCGCTGTGTCCACCTCGGGTGTGGGACGAAGCGTGGTGCTGGGGCGTATCAAAATTGAACAACGTCCAATGGTCAAGATTGTAGGAAAAAACGTCAAAAATTTTCAACAAAATGATAATACATGTCATCTTTTTATCCAACAAGCGGAAACAGTCCGCCTCCTCTCTGAACAATCAAGCGCCATCGCCGTAACCGAACTTCATCCAGGTCAAATCGTCCTCGGATGGGAAGGGCACGATGCTCGGCACATCGGTGTTCCGATTCAAGGAGGCATCGAGGAGCGTTGAGAAATGGCGGTGTTGGGGAAGGGGCATGCTCACGGAGCCTGCAGCCTGCTCCATGCTGCCGGCACCGGCTACGGTGCGGCGATGGCGCTTGACTTACCGGTCATCGTTCGACTGCTTGACAAACCCAGCAAACGGGAAGTGCACGACAGGGACGGTGTGCTCCCGGCTCTTCTGGATGCATGGATCAACGGAGGGCACCCTCTACCGGATGGCTTCCGAAGAGAAGATCTGCATTGGGGAGTCAAATCCGATGTTCCAAGCAAACAGGGCCTCAAGTCTTCAGCAGCTGTTTGCATCGCTGCCATTCGGGCCTTGTGCGCCGCCACCGATACATCGCTTGAGGACGAAGAAATGGTCGCTTTGGCCGCCGAAGCGCAGCTCGCAGCAGGCACGTCCCTGACCGGATCCATCGATGATGCTTGGGCCTGCCTCCACCCTGGATGGAAACTGGTGGACGTTCAAGCGCCGATTTCCGAAGGTGTGCTGATCGATGAACCCGGACTCTCACCCGAAGATTGGATCGTCCTCCTCGTGCTGCGCGGGCCCCGAGAAGTCCAACCCACCCTGGAAGATTTCGCATCGCAGATGACGGCTTTCCAAGAGGCCCTCGGGGCGCTTCAAGCCAACAATCCGCTGGTCGCTTTGACCTGGAACGGACGAGGCACGGTGGCGGCTTTGCGCGATATCGAAGGCAGAAAAATGGCCAACGACTCGTTCATGAACAGTGCTCGAGCCGCCGGCATATCAGGTTCCGGTCCCGCCTTGGTCATCGTGGTGCCCAGTCAGCAAACCCCGACGCTTGAACGCATCAAATCACTGTACAGCATGCGCTACCCCGACACCGAGGTCATCGAAACCCGATTCTTATCCCGAAGCATTGAGCCCAACGATGCGTGAACACCTTCTAAAAGGGCCAGTGGGTCCTCTTCTTGTTGCACCATGAACATGGGTCTTGGTGAATCCTTGCGTGTCACCCTTCGCGGGTCCAGTCACGGTCCGTTTGTTGGGGCGATGGTCGAGGGGATGCCAGCGGGACTGGTGGTGGACGATGCACTCGTCGAAGCCGCCATGAAACTCCGGAAAACCGGTGGCACGTACAGCAGCAAGCGAAAGGAAGACGACCGAGTTGAGTGGCGTACGGGTGTTGTCAACGGCATCACCACCGGTGAACCGATCGAGGTGCACATCGCCAATCAAGATGCACGCTCCAGCGATTACAGTTTTCTCCCCGATCATCCCCGTCCGGGACACCAAGACATGGTCATGATGAAGCGTACCAACGGTGAAGCAGACCTGCGTGGTGGTGGAACGTCAAGCGCACGGATGACTGCCCCTTTGGTGGCGGTTGCCGCCGTTCTTCGCCCGTGGCTCGAAGAGCGAGGCATCGGCATTGAAGCACATCTCGGGGCGGTGGGTGAAGTCGAGGCGCAACCCACGGACCGCTGCCCGCCTCGCTGGGCCAATGAAACCTGCGAAGCGCTGCGATGTCGCGATCCCAAGGCTGCAAAAAGCATGGCCGAACTGATTGAAACGACGAGGAAGCAACGAAACTCCATCGGCTCAAGGGTTGACCTCGCCATTGTCGGGCTCCCCATGGGGCTTGGCGAACCATGGTTTGACGGACTTGAACCCGCACTCGCTCGCGCCATGATGGCCATCCCAGCCGCACGTGGTGTCGAATTCGGCCACGGATTCGCCGTCCAGACGATGCACGGCAGCGACCACAACAGCCCGTGGGGTGGCTCGGCGGAGGACCCGGTTTTGCTCGGCGAGCAACCCGACGGGGCACTGGCAGGTCTGTCAACGGGTGCACCGGTGAAGGTACGGGTGGCGTTCAAACCACCGTCCAGCATTCCGCAAGTGCAGCACACGCTGAACCTCGCCACGGACCAACAAGAGCCGTTGCTCGTCAAAGGACGGCACGACCCGGTTCTCGGCCCGAGAGCCGTTGCAGTGGTGGAAGCCATGGCCCTCTTGGTCGTCGCCGATCTGCTCGTAAGAGGAGGCTTCCATCATGCATGATGACCTGGAAGTTCACAAATTCGGAGGCTCGTGCCTGCGGGACGGAACGGACCTCGAGCGCATTGCCAACATTCTGACCAACACCCGTCAACCGGTGGTGGTCGTCGTCTCTGCGCTGTGGGGAACCACCGATCGATTGATGCGGGCTGCGCAGGAGCCGCGCTACGCCGGCCGTTTGGTGTACGACCTTGCGAAACACCACCTTCGTTTTTCTCCCACGCTGGTCGAGTCGCCCCTCTACGATGTGTTTCAGCGCGTGCTGGACGGGATTGAAGATTCGCTGAACGCCTTGGCCATGGACCGAGATGACATGCGCGCCTACAATCGCCTCTTGGCCTCGGGTGAACGCCTCTCAGCGCTGGTCATCGCTCACGGGCTCTCTCTTCGCGGATTGGACGCTCACCCGGTCGGTGCCGAGGACATAGGTCTGCAACTCGACGGTGCCGGCACGGCAGCAAGGGTCGACCTTGATGCCTCACGAGCCAAACTTGACCGTTCCGCTTTCCACGGCATTCCGGTGGTCACCGGATGGTTCGGTGAGGGCACCGACGGGGACATCGCCCTGCTTGGTCGGGGGGGGAGCGACCATACCGCTACGGCCCTTGCCGCTCTCCTCCAAGCCCGGCGAGTGGTGTTGTGGAAAGACGTGTTGGGTATTTACCCCGTGAACCCACGCTGGGGCGTTCAATCGTCGCCCATCCCCTACCTCGGCTACGGGGAGGCCATTGAATTCGCCAACGCAGACGCCACCATTTTGCATCCGGCCACCGTTGAACCGGTTTACGAGATGGGGATCCCGATCGAGATCCGCCACCTCACGGGCTACAAGGACAACGGCATGAAGACGGTCATCGGTCCAGACATTGAAGCTGTGCCGAGCATCAAAGGCATCGCATGCATCCCGCGTGTCGCCTGCGTGAATGCCGAGGTCCGGTATTCACAAGACGCTGCCATGGCGCTGACCGCCCTCTTGCAAGCGCTCAAGGAGGCTGACATTCGAATCTGCTCCTTTGACACCACCAACACACAATGGAGGTTCGTGTTCCGTCAGCACGACGTCGCACGCGGTGTCCAAATCGTGCAGGAACATGCATCCTCCGTGGTCTACGAGTACCATGCATCGATGCTGTCGTTCATCGGTTGCAGGGACATCGACTACCTGCACAGCCAACTTGGCGCAAAAGCGCCCGTTGAAGGCTTGCTCTACGAATCGGTTGCATCCATCCACATGCTGTCCGACCGCGTGGACATCTCTCGCATGCTCGATGAAATGATGGTACTGATCTCCACTGGGAAGAATCAGTCTGCTTGACGCTCACGGAACCGCTGCAGGTGGGTTGGAAGATTCAACCCAAACAGGATACCGACCGTGATGAACACGAACAGCGTACCGAGCGCAACGCCGTAAACCGATGTCAACTCGACCGACTCGCGCATGCGCTGACCCGTGTCTTCGGAGAAAATGCTCACGATGGCTGGCAGAATGGTGTTGGCTGAAAGGACGAACCAGGCGAGCAGGGTTGCCAAAATGGGGTTGGTCACCAGGGAGCGGTGGTACTTGCCAACGATTTTCTTGGGGTTCATGACGTAGACTTCGTTGGTGCGGATGCTGGTGTCCAGCATGGAATAGCGAATCACGCCGTTGCTCAACTCGAAGTACATGATGAGCAAGACGGCGTAGACGACCACCAGCACCGAGAGCATCGTGGGGCCGATGTCAACATCAAGGGCAAGGGATGTCTTTGATGAAGCGAAGCGAAGAATGGCGAGGATGAACAAGAGGTTGCTCCCGAGGGAAAGTCGAGCGTCGCGCCGGAACGTTCCCATGAAGCCGAGCACCGTTGCACCGGCGATGATGGTCAACTGCATGATGT
>CAXGZM010000125.1:0-4406 GCA_964014165.1 uncultured euryarchaeote
CGCATGGAACAACGTTCAGCTTGGAGCGGTAAGCGACACGCGATGGGAAACGTCACTGGTGATTCCGGCTGACGCCGCCTTGGGCGCCGTGGTGCTTCGAGCGACGGTCATGGACGAACAGATGATGTCAGCCATCACGACCGTCCATAACGTGACCCAAGTGGTCGACGCGCCCCCTACCTGGTTTGGGCCCCACGCCAGCGGCGTTGACTCGCCTGCGTGGAACAACGCATCCTTCCTGCCCAACAAACCCGCTGTCGGTCTGCTGCGCCACGAACCCACCACCCTGACCGCCTGCGTCATGGATGCCGACTATCGACTTGATTCGTCCGAACCGATGTTCATGACCAACCGCGGCCTCCTTGGCAACGTCACGTACGTTCCGCAGTCGGCAGCCCATCTCTACTGCTACACCACCACCCTCACGCTCGAACAAGGCAGTGACCTTGACGACGTGGAACTCGAGGTCCGGACCGCTGCAGGCTCCCTGCTCCTCCAACGGACCTTGACCGTGGACGACCGCCCTCCCGTTTTGACGGTCCAGGTTGAAGCCATCAACGGCACGCAACTCGATCGTGTGGTTGGCGACGGTGAGGAGCGTATCCGAATCAGCGTTGACGACGTGGACGATCCCGCCACATCGTTCATTGGAGATCTGACCCTTCAGTGGCCCGGCGGCGAACCCATCCAACTCCCTCTCGACATCGCTGAGGGTGAAAACGAGACCCTCATCGGACTGGATCAACTGATGGTTCCGTTGGAGGGCGGTGAGCTGCAGATGACCGCCAGCGGCCGAGGCAAACACGGCGCCACCGCTTCGATCAGCCTCAGCGTGCCGTTCCTTCTGACACCGCCCACCGTCGTCCTCTTCGAGGCATGCGACAGTGAAGGAACGGTCAGGAACATGACCTTTGGCCAGGTGGCAACGCTCATCGTTGCCGTCGAAAGCGACCGCCC
Source organism: uncultured euryarchaeote (assembly GCA_964014165.1). Taxonomy (GTDB): domain Archaea; phylum Thermoplasmatota; class Poseidoniia; order Poseidoniales; family Poseidoniaceae; genus Poseidonia. The sequence goes on from CAXGZM010000125.1 coordinate 958, forward strand.
GCTGCAGGCAGCAAGCGCACAACTCGCTCAAACCGGATGGGCCATCAATGCCCCCGCCATTGAATCTCCAACGTGGGAAGTTGCCCCCCCAGCGTGTAACCTCACATCGCACGAGAACAATCTCGAACTGTTCTATTTCCGCCTCAAGTTGGACAACTCGCTGGTGGACGGTGAAGGAAGAGCGATCTTCTCAATCAGTGATTTGGACGGTCTGGTTAAATCCGAAGCGCTCGATTTGCTCTTCCAACACGCGCCAACCTTTGTCGACGAGGTGGTGTTTTCTCCGGCCAAGCCGGGCAGTGACCTGTTCGCCAACTACACCGTCAGCGACCTTGACGGCCTCGATCAAGTGGCATGCGCTTACAACCTCTACGCAGAAGACGGTGGGTTGTTGACCCAAGCGGTGGTCACCGGCGGCCAGGAAGGGATGTTTTCGAACGTGCTCCAATTCCAGTACCCCGTTCCTCTCGGCCTCGCCAACACCACGCTGACCGCCAATTTGACCTGCCTCGATGAACTTCAGCAGGCCTTTTCATCGTCGGCATCGGTAACAATAGGACCCGCTGAAGCGTGCGAAGATTGTGCCGTCGTGGACGACTCAACGCCCGAGCCGTCAACACAAGGGAGCGAATCCCTCGGTTTGGTTCCCCTCAGCCTGGTGGTTCTTGCGCTGGCGCTGGTTGTGACAACCGCCATCCTACGGCGCCGAGACGTAAAAACCGGCGACGATGCATGGGGCGAAGATGATCTCAGTCCTCTGCTGAACACCGAAGCGTTGTTTGAGTCGGAAGCCGAGTCCGATGTGTTCGAGGAACATGCAGAGGTCGAAGCACCCTCCGCTGAAGAAACGACGGATATCGAACGTGCCCTGACCAACGGCGTTCCCGATGGATGGACGGTTGAAGCATTCACGGCTTGGTTGGACGGGCCGACGCCGGAAGGATGGACCGACGAGCAGTGGACAACGTACGTACAGGACGCCAAAGCCGAACGTTCATCCTCCCCTGCAGCGGAAGGGTGATGTGCTAGGAACCCCAGTGGCCACCATGGCCATTGGATACGTCCTCATCAACGTTCAACCCGGGACCGAACAACGTGTCTACGAGGGGGTGCGCTCGCTCCCTCATGTCACCGACGCTACGGTGCTGTTCGGGGACCACGACCTGATCGTGAAGTTGGAGGCGAACGACCTGGCAACCATTGCCAAAGCCGTGGTGGAACACATTCGGTCCGTGGATGGCGTCGTGGAGACGAAGACGCTGGCCGGTGCGGACCTGAGTTGAGGCGGTGGAAAAACCGTTGGACTGCGCTGACACAGGGAAAAAACAGCTCTCGGAATGGGGTACTGAACGGCATATGTGGCGCAGTATCACTGTTTTTTTGCAAAATCATTATATGCTCTAGGGTAGAACGCTGTACCGGAGGTAATCCAAATGGCAGACGGAAAGAAATACTTCGTTCTCATGGAGGGCGGAAAGGACACGACGCAAGTATTTGCAAGCAAGCAACCCCGCGGTGCAGCCCTTAAGGCAGCAACCCGTGGACACACCGACATCAAACTGCGAGAGCGTGGCACCAAGCGTGTTCACCACTTCACTGGCAGCATTTCGATGGTCGACAAGCCCGCTGGCGGTCCTGACTGGCTTCCTGACAAGATCAAGAAGGCCAACGTCAAGAAGCAAGGCATTCTGCACCTCGATTGAGGATCGCAGCCTGTGCTGACCCTTCTTCCAGCTCTCTGAGTTGTACAACGACCCCTCTTGTGCCAAGGCACGGGACGGGTCCCCACCCTTCTTCACCCTCTACACCGACGAGTTGATAAACACGGCCGGCCTAATCCACATGTCCTCAGGGACACGGGATGCACACCCGCTTCGGCGGGAGGCGGTGACGCCAAATGAACAAACGAGGGATGCGAACGCCACAGCCGCAAGCGCGGAGACCAAGCCAGCTTCGCTTGTCCCAAGAGCAACTCACCCTCCCCGCTCGGCTCACTCATTTGCGCCACCTCCCTTGGTTGGAATGCTACCGCCGGCAGTTGCAAACCGAGAACAAGTCGGAAAACACACAGAAGTCGTATTTTTACGGATTGAGGCCGTTGATTGAAACGGTCCTTCCCGGAGAAGATGTGCTCGACGAGGCTTCCTACGAATCCATCACCATCGAAGCCCTTGCTGAACGCATGGAACCGATGAACGGCCGCCTTGATCTGTGGGCCCACGGCATCGCTGGACTCAAACCCACGACGTACAACGCTCGAATCGCTGCTGCCCGCCACCTTATCCGATGGCTCGGCCTGATTTGGCCCGACCATCTCCAGCGGGCACGAACCGGAAAGCGACTTCCAAGAACGCTCACACGCCGTGAATTGACCTCCGTTCTCGAGGTGGCAGCGCTCAGTGAAGACCCTGCAGCCTCGCTCGTTGTGACCATGATGCTGGACACCGGCATGCGCGTGAGTGAGGTCTGTGAGTTGAACATGGAGGACATCGATTTCGATGATGGTTCCGCCCGCGTCCTGGGCGGCAAGGGCGACAAAGACCGTCTGGTGTTGTTCACCAAGCGTACGGTTGAGCGACTTCAAGCATGGATTCCAATTCGAACCCGTCTGGCTGCTGACACCGAATCGGCTTGCTTCGTCAATCGACACGGTCGCCGACTGCAGCCACGGGGCGTCCAACGGATGATGGATTCGATCGGGAAAGAAGCCAACCTTCCCAAAGGAAAATTGACGCCGCACGTGCTCCGGCACAATTTCGCCACCGGCCTGCTCGAGCGAGGCGCGGACCTGGTGACGATTCAACGTTTGATGGGGCACGCCACCATCGCAACCACGCGCGTGTACCTCGAAATATCGGACCAAACGTTGCGTGAAGTGTACCATCGCGCCCAGTCCCTGCGAGAGAACATGGACGACCACCCGGTGGAACACGCACCGGTGGAGGAGACCACCCCCTCAACCAGCACCCACGGAATCGTGTGATCAGGAAGTGGATTTTTTGCGCTTGGCCACCCGCTCGGGTCCGGCCCAATCCCGATGAGGGTGGATGGACCGGCCTTGATGACCTTCAATGGGGCAGTGCTTCCCAGCTCGACAGCGAGAACAGTTTCCTTTGGGGGGAAGTTCGACCGTCTTCCGAAGACGTCCGTACTTTCGCCTTGGCATGATTGAAACTCGGCGAGACGGCCTTCAAAGGTAGCGGTTTCCGAGAGAGAAGATCAACGCTTCTTGAACCAAGGCATGTCTTTGACCGACTTTGGAACGGCGATGTTTTTGCCTTTTCGACCCGAGTCTTTCGAGGTCTTGAGTGAGGTCCCAGCGGATTTGGTTTGCTGGACCACCTTTTCGGCGACCTTCTGTCCTTTTCCGACGGCTTTTTCGGTGGCTGCCTTGGTTGCCGTGGCAGCTTTCTTCGAGGTTGATTTGGCTTTCGATGCGGCCTTTTTCG
>CAXGZM010000126.1:0-4405 GCA_964014165.1 uncultured euryarchaeote
AAGAGGTGATCGACGCCGGCTTTCTTGGCTTCCCTGTGGATGGCGTGTCGCAGGTAGTTTGCGTTCAGGACGGCGTGCTCGGACATGGCCTTGAGACCGGAGCCGTAGCGACGGTAGTACGCCCAGCAGCGGATGACTGCTCCGGCGTTGCCGTGCCATTGCTGCACCTTACCGATGCTGTGCTCGGGTTGGTGCCAGTGGTACCAAAAGTCGTCAACCGCTGCCGACCGCTCTTCGCCGGTGGCCTCGCGTCGTGCAGCGAGCGGTCCCGGCAGGAAGGGTGCGAGATGAGCCTTGACGCCAATGGGCCCCGAGCCCGGCCCGCCTCCGCCGTGGGGCTGGGAGAAGGTCTTGTGCAGGTTGAAGTGCACCGAATCAAAGCCCATCAGGCCCGGCGATGTGATGCCGAGGATGGCGTTGAAGTTGGCACCGTCGTAATACATCTGACCGCCTGCATTGTGAACAATTTCACTGGCTGCCTTGATGTCCGCTTCGAACAACCCGAGCGTGTTGGGGTTGGTGATCATCATGGCCGCCGTGGTTTCATCGGCGACAGCAGCGAGGGCGTCGAGGTCCATCCGACCGTCGGCGAGGCTGGGAATTTCGACGATTTCGAATCCGGCCATGGCAGCACTGGCAGGGTTGGTACCGTGGGCAGAATCCGGGACAATGACCTTTGTTCGCTGGTCTTCGCCACGGTGCCGGAAGTATTCCTGAATGCATCGAATGGCGGTGAACTCACCTTGTGCACCAGCGACGGGTTGGAGCGTGACTTGGTCCATGCCTGCGCACACCTCAAGCATGTGCTGCATCTCGTAGAAGATGGAGAGCAACCCCTGCAAGTGGTGTTCGGGTTGATGAGGGTGGATGTCAGCAATGCCCGGGAGTTGGGCGATGACTTCGTTCACACGCGGGTTGTGCTTCATGGTGCAGGAACCCAACGGATAGAATCCGGTGTCGATGCCAAAGTTTCGCTTCGAGAGCCACGTGTAGTGGCGCACCATCTCAGGTTCCGACAAGCGGGGCCAGCGTGCGGTAGTTGAACGAATCAGGCCTTTGGGCACCGTCGGTGTGGTTTCGCAAGAGAGCGGCGTGGGCTGGCTGTAGCCCGTGTTTTCTGCCCCGTTGTGGTTGAACAGTTGGCTCATGCGCTCACCTCCCCGTGGACAGCCCACAACGCCAGTTGAGCTGAGAGGGACTCAATCTCTCGCAGCGTGGTTTGGTCGGTGGTGGTGATGAGCAACTGGTTGGTCGTTCCTTCGTACCAGCGGCCGAGGTCCATGCCTCCGATGATCCCGTTGCTGTCCAGGTAATCCAAGCACGCAGCGGCGGAGCCTTGCACCTCAATGGCAAACTCGTTGAAATGGTGAGCGTCGTGAACGATCCGCACCCCGGGCGTGGCCCCGAGAATTTCCTTTGCTTTTTGACACGACATCATGTTGCGGTGGGCCAAATCACGCAGGCCGTCGGGACCGAGCAGGGCCATGTGCATGGCACCCATCAGCGCGATGAGGGTTTCGTTGGTGCAGATGTTGGACGTTGCACGGTGCCGACGGATGTGCTGTTCGCGAGTGGAGAGCGTGAGGCAGTACGCCTCTTTTCCGTCAACGTCAATGCTGCGGCCAACGATGCGCCCCGGCATCAGCCGGAGGTAGGGTTTGGTGCACGCAAAGATGCCGTAGAGCGGCCCGCCACCGGTGACAGGACTGCCGAGGGGTTGTCCTTCACCGACCACGATGTCAGCGCCGTAGTGTCCGGGTGCCTCAACGACCCCGAGTGAAACGGGCTGCACACCAACGATGAGCGCGGTGTGGTCACCGATGATGGCCTTCACCGCAGTCAGTCCTTCGTCGAGCACACCCAGCGGGTTGGGTTGTTCGAGGTAGACGCCGCAGGAACCGGCTGCTTCCTTCAAGGAGTCCATGTTGAGTGTCCCGTCTTCGTTGTGGGCGATGGTACGGATTTCAATTTCGGCGCCCTGACAGTAATTGTGCATGACCGACAACTTGTCCGGTGGCGTGAGGGCTGACACGTAGACGGTGTTGGGTTGACTGGCCTTTCGGTTGTGGACGCGAACGGCACATGTCAAGGCCTCAGCTGCAGCGGTTGAACCGTCGTAAAGCGAGAGGTTGGCGATGGGAAGACCGACCAGCTCGGAGATGAGGGTTTGGAACTCCCACATGGCTTGGAGCATCCCCTGACTCACCTCGGGCTGGTAGGGCGTGTAGGCCGTGAGGAACTCGCCGCGTGTGACAAGTTGGAAGACTGCAGCGGGGACGTAGTTTCGGTAAAGTCCAGCACCCAGGAAGGAGGGTCGACTGCCCATGTCAGCGTTGGCACCAAGCAGGCGTCGCGCATCGCCGATGATCTCCTCTTCCGATTGCGGACCTGGCAGTGGAAGCTCGCCTTTGAAACGCACATCGTCCGGAATATCAGCGAACAAATCCTCCATGGAAGTGAGCCCCATTTCTTGCAGCATTTCGGCTTCTCGTCCTCGATTGGGCAGTTGGTCAACCATGGCACGCACACTCCTTACGGTGGGTATGGTCAAATCCATGCGCGTACCGCTCATAATGAATTGCTTCGCCCCACTTGAAAACGGGGAACAGCCTATCATCCAGCCCCCCCTCGGAACGGCATGGTCAGGGTGGCGATGGTGGTCACCAATGCGTGCGCCCCCGACCCCCGTGTATTGCGCCATGCTGTGTGGATGCAAGAGGCCGGCTACCGCGTCACCGTGCACGCTTTTGACCGGGAAGAACGCCATCCGATGAGCGAGAACCACCGGGGTGTCCGCATCATGCGTTATCGGGTCGGTCAGGTTCCCTACGGCGGGACCGTCTCAACGTACCGGGGCATCCGTCGTTTTCTCCGCGTCGTTGAGCGCACCTTGTCCAACGACCCACCGGCCCTGGTGTATTGTCACGACGCCGACACCCTGCAGGTGGGGTGCGCCATGAAGAACGGACACGGCATTCCCTTCGTGTTTGACATGCACGACCTGCAGCACACGTGGGTGCGGTATGCGGCCCCTCAATCCACGCTCCGGGCGATGGTCAGCCGCCGCCTCAAGCATCGGATGTTGCAGCGAGCGTCGCAGGCAGCCACCATCATCACGTCCAGTCAACAGGTGAAGACCGATGGACACCGAGGTTTTGTTGAGTGGCTTGCTCATCACGACCTTGAAGGCCATGCCGTTGAGAACCGCCCGCTGCCTCCGTTCGGTGAGGGGAAAGTTGAGCCCACCACCGCATGGACCGTGGGCTACATCGGGCGGGTCCGTGACCTCAAGGCGTTTGAGCTGCTCGTTGAGGCCGTCAAATCGCTCCCGCCCGCTCAGCGCCCGAAGATTCGACTCGCAGGAGACGGAACCGCTGCGAGCCGCGTTCGTACGTTGCTGATGAACGAGGTCGAGAACGGCACCATGGAAGCCGAAGTCACCGGCGCCTTCACGCAATCTGAACTCCCGGAACTCATCGAGACCATCGATGTGATGTACGCCATGTACGGCCCGCTGAGAGGGAACATCTTGCAGGGTGCGTTGCCCGTCAAGATGTTTGACGCTGCGGCCCATGGCGTTCCAAGCGTGGTCAACCACGACTGCTTGATGGGCGATGTTGCTGTTGAGGAGGGCCTCGGAACCACAGCGCCTTGGGGCGATCCACAGGCGGTTGGCGAGGCCTTGCTTGGTATGAAGGACACCGTGGTCGAACTGAGTGCAACCGGAGAGCGAGAGCATCAACGCTGGCTCGCTGCCATGAAACCCGTGCTGGATGAACTTCAGTAGAACGGCGGTCGAACAACAACGGCCTTCACGGATTTCCTTGGGCTGGCAACAACCATGACCTCGTCCCCTTCTTTCACGCCAGCGAGGTAGCCAATACCGATGCCAATGTTGCCCAAACTCGGTGATGGGGCACCTGAAGACAGTCGGCCAACGGGCTGACCGTCCACGGACTGAACTGCTTTCCCGGGCCGGGGAAGAGGACCTTTCTCGGTGTACTTGATCCCCCACCATCGCTCGTCAGTATCGTCGTGGTTGATAACGCGATGCTTGCCGATGAAGTCGTGTTCGAGGTCGAGACCGAACGGGACGTTGGTTTCCCATGAATCACGGGAAAGGAAGCCATCGTCACCCTCGGGTGCAAGGTCGGGTGAACAAAAATCAACCCCCGACAAGAGGTAGCCTTTCTCCAGGCGCAGCGTGTCCCTCGCGCCCAAACCAACCGGCGTTGCACCGTTGGAAACGAGCGCACGCCATACGGCAGGTGCCGATTCATTGGGAACAAAAATTTCGTACCCCGCCTCGCCGGTGTAGCCCGTGCCTTGGATCCAACCGCTTGTCCCCAACGCATTGGTCGTCAACGCTCGCCACTTGAAACGACCAACGTGTTGACCTTCACCA
>CAXGZM010000127.1:0-4296 GCA_964014165.1 uncultured euryarchaeote
CTGGACCCTGATTCAACATGTTGCGGCGGCTTGCGGCCTCGTCCCAGTCACCCTCGGTATGGGGTCCACCGCAGCCAAGGCATCCCGGATAACCAGCCCGTAATAGATCGTCGCTGACCTTGAATACGGCCTCCCATGCAGGAGAGGGTGACATTGGAAGCCATACCGTAGTCGGTTCGGGTTGTTCAAGCGAACACTGTGCCAAGATCTCGCTCGATGCAGGATCGACCAGTTGTATCTCGCCCTCCGTGTTTGAAACAAACGCCGGAAACGTCGTTCGAGCGGGTTGAACATCGGCCAACCGAAGTCCAAGGTTTACGATGTGGCTTTCCAGCCATTCGGGCCCGTTCACCACCAATTCCTCGGTACGCAGAATGATGCGGGCCAACTCCCTGACGGCCGGCCAGCGCGGGTCGGATATACGCATCATGCCGCCGTGCGAGAGGCAAGTCTTGAAGGATGTCGTCGGAGCACTCATCACCATGGGCGTAGCGTACAGGTGGTTCGGGCGGCCATTGCTTCGTTTCCAAGACTCCGAAAAAGCCCACGCCCGCTCGCTTCGCTTGTTGCGAATCGCATCCAACAATCCACTGAGCCGTGGCCTGTTGAAGTTGCTGTATCGGCCGAGGGTTGACGTTCCAGTTTCGCTCTTTGGTACCACCTATGCCCATCCGTTTGGGTTGGCGGCGGGGATGGACAAGAACGCCAAGGCCCTTCGGGGATGGGAAGCAACGGGGCTTTCATTTGTTGAAATTGGAGGCGTCACCATGCTCGAGCAGTCCGGGAATCCCAAACCAAGGATGTTTCGTGCACCGCACGCCCAGGCCCTGGTCAATCGAATGGGTTTCAACAACAACGGAAGCGAAAAAATTCAACGCGCTCTCGACCATCACACGAAGCGCTACGGCAAACCCGGCATACCGATTTGGGTCAATCTTGGGAAATCGAAGGTCACACCGCTGTCCGACGCGCATTTGGATTACGGTACAACGCTTGAGCGGCTTTGGTCTCACGGTGATGTGTATGTCATCAACGTCTCTTCACCCAACACACCCAACCTCCGGGAGTTGCAGGACGACGAAGGCCTTGTTCGAATCCTCTCCCACTGCAGCGCAATCAACCAGCAGTGTTCGGAACTTCACGGTTTACCGTTGAAGCCTCTCCTGGTAAAAGTCGCACCCGACATGACCGATGAACAACTCGTCCACATCGCGCTGACGGCGAAGGCCAACGGTGCCGATGGAATCGTTGTCTCCAACACCACGGTGGAGCGGCCACCTTCCACTTCGAGCAAAGACACCAGCGTGTTCCAGGAAACCGGGGGCTTGAGCGGTCGGCCGCTACGAGAACGTTCCACGGCCATGATTGCAACCGTCCGGCAAGCGGTAGGACCTGAATGGCCCATCATTGGCGTGGGAGGCATTTCGTGTGCGGACGATGCTTGGGAGAAAATTTGTGCGGGCGCCACGCTTGTTCAAGCCTACTCCGGTTTTGTTTTCGAAGGCCCTGCGCTGACCAAAGCCGTGGTTCATGGCCTTGCGAAGCGCCTGAAATCGTCAGCGCATTCAACGATTGAAGAGGCCGTTGGGTCGGCGTATCCCTGAAAGAGGATTGTTAAGGGTGCGCGTGGTGGAAACTGCATGTGGGCGAGGCGTACACGGGTTCTCGTCATCGGCGCCGTGTTGACACTCGGTCTCTTGGCCACCGTTTTGCTTCAATCGCCAGCGCCCACGCAAACCGTCGATGAACTGATGGCGTCGCCGGCGGACCATCTCGATCAAGAAGTCGCCGTTCGAGGGGAAGTGCGCGACGGCACCATCGACAACAGCAGCATGACGTTTGTCCTGGAAGGTGGCACCTCAACCCTGACCGTTCGCTTTACGGACGCCATGGTATCCAATGGACTTGACGACAATCGAACCGTCTATGCGGAAGGCACCCTGCGCTACGAGGAAGGTGCCTACGTGTTCGACGCGAACATCATCAAAACATCGTGCCCCTCGAAGTACGAAGAAGCAGCCAGCGAGGAAGAATGACCGGCTGCGCTGCCTTGATATAGGCTGGCAGCCGCCGGGTGAACGGGATAGGTGGGGAGCTCGGCGTACCCTGTATCACAAATCGTCGTCATGGTGGACCGAACGCCTTGGGGCGGCGGAAGCGGCCGTGGGGTTCCCGTAGGCGGACGTTGATGTCTCGCCCCCACATGACTCGGGTGTCATGAACCGTCTCCGGAAGGAAACGGGGAATGAATAACCGGGGGACTAGGTCAGGCCGGGAACGGAGCAGCCCTACCTGGGGCCATGGGTGCTGTGGGGATCCGGGATGGAGGAAGCTTGCGGATTTGGCCTTGCGAAGCGCACGTCCACCCTTGGCACTCCCACCTCAAATATCGAACACCACGTCGGCGTACCAGCCAGGTCCCTCGAACGAGGGAACGTCCTCCCATGAGCTCAAGAGCGTCTCGCCCGCTGCAACTTCATCCACCACCAATTGATGCGTTGTCACGGCTTTGATTTCGATCTCACGTTCGACACGTTCCGCCGCAATGTAGGACACTTGAGCCACGGCCGTCCATCTGTTGTCTTGTTTCAAGATGCTCACTTGACCTTCGACGTACCACTGGCCGTGAACTTCAGCTCTGTACAGGATTTCATCGAGCCATGCGAGCAAGAGAAATTCCTCATCTTCAGGACGGTGTTCAGAACTCACCCTCCATTCCCCGGTTTTTCGAATGAAGCCGTTGAGTTGACGAGCACTTGCTTCACTCAACAGGTAGGACTGCATGCCCGTTGCTGCCTCTTCGAGCAAGGCTGGGAAACTTTGAGCAAACACACGCATGCCAACATCAGCGGTGGTCGGCCACAACCAAGCACTCATGGATTCACCTTATCGCTTTGAAACCTGCAAGTTCCAGACGTGCTCGCCGACACGATGAATCAGATCGTCCTTGCTCAAGACGAAGGAGTCGGTTCGCTCTGCGGCCAGAATACACTCGCACGCAGCGTTGGCGAGGAGTGCCGTTGAGTGGACGTCCAATCCACGGGACAGCGAAAATGCAATGGCGACAGCAGCAGCATCGATGAGGCCGATCATTTGACGCAAATCAACCAGTCCACACGGTGCATGAACGGTGTCTTCATCGGCGGAGTAGATGGTGACACCCGCCTCACCGGAGAGGACCACCAAATGCTTCCAGTGGTATTGAGCCAGCAGTTTTTCAGCCGCCTCGGCTCCTGTGGTGGCGCCGAGACGTCGACGCATCAATTCCAGTCCCTGTGATTGAAACAGCGTCCAGTCAACGCCCTCGGTCCGATGAAGCCCGGTGAGTTTTGGGTCGGCAATCACCGGGACGCCGTTGGACTTCGCAGCCTCAAACAGCCGCTCAGCCCCCCTGTCCGTGATCACGCCCTGTCCGTAATCGGATGCAATCAAGGCCGAAGCCCCGTTCAGGTCGTCAATCGCCTGTTCGTAAAGGGCGCTGGAGGCCTCATCGGGTACCGGGTCATCTTCCTCAATGTCCCAACGGAGCAACAACTGCTCGTCGCGAATCAAGCTTTCACGGGAAGCCAACATACGGGTTTTCACGGTGGTGGTCCGGTCTTCCACAATGGCAATTCCGTGCGTGGTCACGCCTTCGGCTTCAAGGGACTCAATGATGCCAAGCCCGGCAGCGTCATCGCCAACGACGCCAAACAGATGACTCTCAAGCCCCATGGAACGCAAACCTCGGGCAACGTGTGCGGCAGCACCCACGTCTTCCTCCCGCGACGTTTCTCGCAGGACGGGAACGGGTGCTCTTGAATTCAGGTTGTTGGCGTAGCCGTGAATGTAGCAATCCATCATGACATCGCCAATGAGCACAATTTTTCCGGTTTCGTCGGACCGGAGGTGGCGTTTTAATTCAGAAAGGGTATCGTGCAGGTTTGCTTCTTCGTCCGTCATTCCCATGGTTTCACCTCTGTTGTTCGCCCGTTAGGTCGCGCATGATTTGTTCGTGTTCGGCGTCGGTGATGTCCAACGTTCCTCGTAGTGTTTTCAAAATGGCATGTTCGTCCGCCGTGATGATGTTGTCTTTCATGGCGGTTTTTACCGCTGCAGCATACGTGTGGTGGTGTTCGGAGAGTGAGGGGGTTGTTCGAGCCTTGTTGAGCAAGGCGTTGTGCGTGACTTGGTCAATGCCAAAGTGGACCCGAAACGTATCGAGCAAATCGATTTCATCCTGAAGTATTTCTCCGTCGTCAAGTGCTTGAAGCTGTCTCTTATACACATCTCCGAGCCCACGAGACACCATGTCAT
>CAXGZM010000128.1:0-4264 GCA_964014165.1 uncultured euryarchaeote
GTGGTGACCACGGCCAACGAGAGCGGCATCGAGAGGTGCCCGCAAGCTCGGAGCCACGATTCTGCTACGGTTGGGTATTGGTCCCTAAAGGAACGCTGAGCTCGTTGGAGATGGATGGCGTAGTCGATGCCGAGGCCGAGCACCAGCGGCGCAACCGTGGCCTCCAACGCCGTGAAGCGAGCGCCGGAGATGTTCAGAATCCCGTAGGTCCAGATGAGGGCACTCGTCAGCCCCACAAGGGGAAAGGCCACGCTGGAAAGGGAACGGAACGCAACGGAGAGCATGACGACGACGACGGCAAAGGCGAGCAACACCAGGAGCAGCAAATTGTCAAAGGTGCCCTCGTCAATGTCGTGGGCGAGTAAATCGTTGGAAATGACCTCGTAGGTCAGCGTCGAAGTCGTTGAACGTTCGGAAAAGACGTCCCGAAGTTGATCTTGAAGCATCCTTCGGGGGGTTTCCTCGAGGTCAGGGTCAATCTCCAGCACCCACAACGTCGACGAAGCGGTCGGTGCGGCCGTGCCCGTACCGTCGTCGAGGTAGACACACACCGGTTCGTAATCGAGGTCGCTGTGCAGCAGCGCAGACGAAGCGTACGTCGCAGCGGAGAGAAGTTGGTCGTCGGCGGTGAGCCCGCACGTTTCGTTGTCGTCGAAGAGGGCGTCGATGACACCCGACCATTCGCTGAACGAAGCGAGGGCAGCACCCCCGCCTTCTTCGTCAAGGGCCAGCTGGAGAATGCCCGGGGCCGTGGTCCAAACCTCAACCATGCTTTCTCGCTTCTCGGCCTCTGCCTGGAAATGGGCGAGGTCGTCTTGCATGGACTTCATGGCGTCCAGCGCCAGCACGTTGGACCCGTCGTCCAAGGTCACGTGCACAAAGAGCGGCCTCATCTCGTTGGGAAAGTGAGCGTGAATGCGGTCGTGGGCTTCCGAAGCATCCGTTTCGGGTGAGAAATCGTTGAGATCGGTTTGGAACGTGGGTGGAGAAACGTAGAGGTTGCCTGCGAGAACCAACGTCAAAATCGAGAAGACACCGACGATGAGCGGCGCTGCCCGACTGAACGCCGGCGCCGCTTGGGCAAGGCGTTCCTCAAGGTCCACCTTATCCATGAGGGAGCGTTGGCCATGGAGCATAAAAACCAACAGGTGCGGTGTGGTCCTCAGGTGGCTGCTTCAAGTCCAATCACGGCACCGTCGGATAAGAAGGTTCAAAACGAGAGGGCAGGTCGCAAAGCCGGTTATCATGGGAGTCACCGTGCTTTTGAAAGAGAAAAACGAACTTCGCCTCCGCATTATCGGCGAAAGCCACACCGCTCTCCAGGTGCTTCGAGAGCAGCTCAACAATCACAAGGACGTTGATTACGCCAACTACTTCCCCGGACATCCTGAACTCGATGACCCCGAATTCTACATTCGCACCACGTCCAAAGCCGGCGTGGAAAAGGTGCTGACCGCCATCATCAGCGGCATGGCCGACGAATTTGACAACGCATCGCTTTGAAGCACAGGTCGTTTTCATGTCCGACCCCATCGCACAAGCCATTGGCTTGCAGGGGTACGCTACGCCGCACGAAGGCATCGGTGGCATCATCAAATCCCGGGTGACCGATTTTCGTGTGGAGGAGATTGCCACCCCCGTTCACCTCGACAACCGCGGCCGATTCACCGTAGCGAAAATCACGTTGACCAACTGGGAGACCAACCGGTTTTGCAACCAGCTTTCGGCAAAACTCCGCATTCCTCGAAACCGCGTGTTCTTTGCCGGTACCAAAGACAAGCGCGCCGTGACATCGCAACTGTTTGTCATCGACGCCCCCATGAACAAAGTGGCCGACGTTGAGCTGCCCGACGTGGAGATCGAAGTGCTCGGCCGCACCCATCAAAAAATTGGCTTTGGCAATCACCGCGGCAACCGCTTCACCATCGTCGTGCGAGGTTGCTGCCACCCCGACGGCACGCCGATGACCGACGACGAAGCCATGGCTGAAGTCGAGCGCATTCAGACCGACATGGAAGCCTCGCTGGGGGGCCATCGCTTTCCGAATTGGATTGGGCCGCAGCGCTTCGGTTCCGGGCGCCCGGTAACCCCGCACGTCGGTCGGCACGTGGTCAACGAAGATTGGGAACAGGCCGTGATGACCTACCTGTCCATGGAAGGGCCCAACGAGGAAGACGAAGCCCAAGCGATTCGCAAGCAAATTCGTGAAAACGGAATCGACGAAAGCCTGTTGGAAGCACTTCCTCGATGGATGGGTTTTGAGCGCAGAATGATCGAACATTTGCTCTCCAATCCGGACGACCATGTCGGTGCGTTCCGAAAATTACCCACCAACCTCCAACTGATGACGGTCCATGCGCTGCAGTCCATCGTGTTCAACAAGTCCCTCCAGCGCCGCCTGGAAGAAGGACTGCCGCTGTCGCGCCCGGTGGTCGGTGATATCGTGGGCCGCATCGATGAAAAGAGCCAGCTCGACGTGAATTCGTGCGTCGTGGTTCAAGAGCGCACCCTCAACCGCATCGGACGAAATTGCGACCTCGGCCGTCTGGCGACGACCGGCCCGCTGCCGGGCAGCGAGATCTCAACCTGCGAAGACCACCCCGGCCAACTTGAGCAAGCGACGATTGACAGCGAAGGCCTGGCCGATGTCACGTGGAACGTGGAAGCCATCCCCCGCTTGTCCAGCAAGGGGACGCGCCGAGGCCTCGTGGCTGATTTCAAGGAATTCTCCGTCGACACCGTGCCCATTGCTGAAGGAAGCACGCTGGGCAAGCGCTGGGAGAAAGGGCCCGGCGAGGATGACCGGTGGCACCCCGAAGGTGCCTGTGTTCGATTCCGATTCACGCTGGGTTCGGGGAGCTACGCTACGGTGCTGCTTCGTGAGTTCATGAAGGGGCCGCTCTCAAGCATGGGATGACCAAAACCATCGCATTGGGAAGCGTTCTACACGAGCCACGTCGAGAACATGCAAAATTTGCTTTGCTCCTGAGAACTGATTCCTGCCGCCCATGCGCTCGTAAGTAAATCTCACAATTTTGGCCACGCTACGCATCCCTGCAAGGTGGGCTCGCCCCCGCCTTCTTCAGTATTCTTTGAGCACTCAAATGAGACGGCAGGGATATTTGTTTCAACCACTTCAAATCCAAACAACATTAGCCCTACAGTGCCTGTTACGTCAATCATGGAGTCGTTACCTTCGTCAATGCAATCAGCCATGGGTTGGGGAACATCTGCTTCAAACTGTAAAGTCACTTCTTCACCGAGTGAATAATCATGGTCGCTCTGCGAGATCAATTCATTTTCTTCACACGTCATCGAAATTGTCACAGCAATGTTTGCTTCCTTAGGTATCATTCCTGGGTTTTCAACAAACAATGGCGAAGAAACATTGAACACCTTCGATTCGTTGTTGTAACCACTCGTCCAACTTAAGGCAAAATAAGATTCAGAATTTGATTGAGAGGTGTCGTAAATCGCATATCCTTCAAAACCGATTACAGCCAATAAACCAAGCGCAATGACGGTTGTAACTGTTTTTCTTCCGACCCGAAATGTACTTCCTACAAGGCTACCGCCATTGTTTCCATCACCTCCGCCCCCAGGCCCGATATCCTTCAATCCATCAAGAAAGTCATCACTGAGATCGTCAATTACCTTCTTGCCCATATCCTTGTCTCTACAATTACAAACAAAAAGTTTGTTTCAAAATACACCGAATTTAGATCAGACTCAACTACAAGCGTATACAAGGGTGCCGCATGTACACGCCCGTGAACACAACGGTAGCGTTGTGAAGGGCCCACTGAAAGCCCATGTGTGCAGACAAAATGTATCAAAGGGCCCTATGGGGAACCCTTGTGAATGTGTGTAATTTGATTATTGAATCCATTGTATTGGCTAACTACAACCTAGGAATTTAGAAAGTTGCAGAAGGAATAATATCAACCAAAGTATGGGGTAAATGTGGACAGCAAAGAGTCGGGCCCAGATGACCTCTTGAGTTGGGATGGTCGGAAAACGGCCGATTTTGTCAAGGTAAGCAACGACGGCAAGTGGACATGGGATGGTTCCGAATGGCAGCCGCGAAAGAAAGTAAAAAAGAAAATCTCAAGTGATAACCAAGAACAGGAACCTGATGTTCAAAATCAATTCGTTCAAACCCCGAGATTTCCGGAGAAAAGCGAGAAGCCAGTTGATCAAGCCCACGCAACGGATATCGGAACCATAAGCCCTGATGGACGCTACCAATGGGACGGCAGTAAAT
>CAXGZM010000129.1:0-4246 GCA_964014165.1 uncultured euryarchaeote
CGGGGATGTCGGAGTGGGCGATGTGCACATCGTCGTTGGCATCGATGACCATGGCCGCATGTTCGCCACCGATTTGGTCCATCACGGTCTTCACCCAACTTCCACTGGCGTTGGTGAAGTATTCCAAGTCCTTGTAGCAACAATAGGAGCCACCGCTGGGCCTACCGTTGTGGCTGCTGATGTGCACGTCATCGTTGGAGTCAATGGCCATGCTCAGCCACATCGCGTAACGGTCCGCCGCGACGAGCGACGAGGTCCAACTTCCGCGGTTTCCGACCGACATGTAGATGTCGTCTTTGCTGTCGTCATGGCGGTACACGATCACCACTTCGTCCTTTGAATTGAGGGCGATGACGGAGTCTTTCCCGTAATTGCTGCCCGTGTGAACCGTTTCGTTGGTCCACACTCCGGTTTCGTCCGTGTAGTACCGCAAGTCGCTGCCGCCGCTGTCACGGTACACCGAGATGTGCAGGGAATCGTCACCTGCGATGGCCAGCGATGCATATTTTCCATCGTCAGCTGTCGTGTCGGTGATGGTCGTGCTCACGAAACTGCCGGACACGTTGGTGGTGTAATTGAGCAGCCACACGCCGCTTCCCTGCACGGGATGGATGATGTGGACGTGACCCTTGGTGTCGAGGACCAAACCTGTGCGCACCCAGTCGTTGTTCGGATTGGGGGAAGACTCATCCAGCGTAGAAAGGCTCCATGCCCCGGTCGCGGTGGCGTTGGTGGCATAACGAAGTCTGGTGTTGTCGCGGTCGATGTAGGCGATGTGCAAGGCACCGTCCTTGTCGATCTCCATGGACGGCTTGTAGCCCGTCCGGGAGGCGGTGTCAATGTCCTGCGTGCTCCATGAGCCGCCCGAATACACGGAAAGGGCCAGCACGTGGCTGACGGTTGAGCCGGGGCCGTAAATTGGACGCGCCCATGCAATGGCCACATCACCGTTGTCCCAGGTGACGATGTCAGAACCCGCCACGGTACCGGCGTTGTTCACCACGCTGGAGGCGTTGGACACACCTGACGTCCACCCGTAATTGCTGATTTGGTGGTTGTAGGACATGGTGATGTCGGCAAGCGTGCTGTTGATCTCGCCTTCGCGGCCTGTCGGTGTGACGGTCAGCACCCCACCGAAATCGCGAACCTGGATGTAAATTGAGCCCGTATCGCTTCCACCTGTGTTCGTTCCGGTTATGGTGTACAGCGCAAAACCGGCCGTGGCATTGGGCGTGCCGGAAATGACGCAACTCGAGCTGAGGATCAAGCCCGACGGGAGCGAAGGAGAGTCGCTGCACGACGTCGGCAAGCCGCCACCAAAGAAGGAGATGGGTGTGACAGGATTGATGGTTTGATTCACGTAGAGGACGAGGAAGAGCGTGCCACCGCTGGCGTAATCGAAGTTCGGCGCTGGGTCGTTCACCGTGAAGGTGATCGTCGTCGAAGACGACCCCGCGGAGTTGTTCGCGTACACGGTGTAGGTCGTGGTTGGCGTGACCGTGTCCGGCGTGCCCCAGATGCTGCCGTTGCTCGTCCCAAAGAACAAGCCGGACGGCAGGGTTGCGTTGATGCCCCAGGTGGTGACTTCGCCGCCGGTGTTGCTCGCCAAAAGGGTGGAGACGGTGGTGCCCTTCGTGTAGGTGTACGAAGCAGGCGAGTAGGTGGGAATCGGAGCATTGAGGCCGACCTCGAGGTAAATCTGTCCGCTGTAGGACGTGCCAGAAATGTTGGCCCAGACCGTGTAGGTGGCGTTCACGGCCGTCACGGTCGGCGTGCCGGTGATGGTGCACGTGCCGCTGGTCAGGCTCATGCCGGTGGGCAACGAAGGAGAGATGGCGCACGTCGCGCCGCTGAGCAACCCTGTATTGGAATCCCAGCTGTTGGTACCAGAGACAAGGCCGGGTGTGGTTTGGTCCGAACTGGATAATCCGTTGCCCAACTGTCCATGATTATCACGTCCCCAACACTTCAAGTCGCTGTTGTCAAGGATGGCGCAGGTGTTGTACACACCTGTAGCCAAGGCAGTCGCTGTTCGGCCTGTGCCAATGTTTACCGATACGGGATAGTTCTGTCCCACGTTGGTTCCACCATCGCCGAGCTGTCCATACTGATCATTCCCCCAGCACTTCACATCACCGTTGTCAAGGATGGCGCAGGTGTGGAACGTTGCAGTCGAAACCGCGACGGCCGTCCGCCCCGTACCGAGGTTGACCTCCGTGGACGGAGCCAGTCGATCAAAACCTCCACCGGTACCCAATTGTCCGTAGTTCGCCTGCCCCCAGCACTTCAGAACAGCGTTGTCAAGGATGGCGCAGGTGTGGGCTTCCCCCCCCGACACCGAAACGGCCGTACGACCCGTACCAAGATTGATCGGCGTGGACGAGGGGGCATTGGTGTCGGTGTTGCTTCCTCCGTCGCCTAACTGTCCGCGGTTGTCGCGTCCCCAACACTTCAAATCCCCGTTGTCGAGGACAGCACACGTGTGCCAGTTACCAGCAGAAACAGCAACAGCAGTTCGACCTGTGCCGAGGTTTACCGAGACAGGTGTACTTTGATCGGTGTTGGTTCCCCCGTCGCCCAACTGGCCGTAATTGTCGCGCCCCCAGCACTTGAGCTCGCCGTTGTCAAGGATGGCGCAGGTGTGGTAACTCCCAGCTGAGACCGCAACGGCCGTTCGGCCCGTGCCGAAATTGATCGGTGTCGATGAGGGTGTTCTGGCGTGGTTGGACGAGCCAGAGGCCGCGCCACCGTCCCCCAATTGCCCGTTGGCATCGTATCCCCAACACTTCACGTCGCCGTTGTCAAGGAGGGCGCAGGTGTGGAAGAACGAGGCTGTGACCGCGACAGCCGTTCGGCCCGTGCCAAGATCAATGGCCGCTGATGGAGGTGTGTTCAAGCTTGAAGGGTTTCCTGCGGTGCCCAACTGTCCATAGGCATCGTTCCCCCAGCATTTCAGGTCGCCGTTATCAAGAATAGAGCAGGTATGACCACTTGAAATGACTTTGTTGTTCGCGTAAGCGGAGGCTGAACTGCTCCAGCCCAAGGCCTTGGGTCGGAACGTGATGTCGCTGCCAATGGACGAATTGCGCGTGATGTACGCACCTTCGGCGCTCGGAATCAGCGTCCAGTTGAGCCCGAGGGTGAAGGTGGCGCTGCTCGAGCCCCCGCTGTTGTTGGCATAGACCGTGTAGGTGGCGTTGGCCAAGAGACCGGTGGGCGTGCCCCAGATGCTTCCGTTGGTGCTGCCAAAGGAGAGGCTTGAGGGAAGTGAGGGGTCGATTTCCCACGACGTGACGGCCCCACCGGTGTTTGTTGGCGTGGCCGTGGTCATCGCGCGGTCGTTCGACACCTCGACGATCGAGGGATAGGCGATGGAGGCGACCTGGTCGTTGATCGTGATGTTCACTTCGGTGGAGGTTGTGCCGCCAGAGTTGTTCGCCCAAACGGTGTATTTGACCGCCGATGTTTGCAGGATGGATGGCGTGCCGCTGATGGCCCCGGTGGTTGAGCTAAAGGACAGACCGCTTGGAACCGCCGGGTCGATCTCCCACAGGGTGACGCTTCCACCGCTGATGGCAGGCGTGGTGGTGGCCATGGCCGTGCCTTTCTCCAACACGAGGTCGTGGGAGGAGTAGACGATGGTGTTTGGCGCAACATCGTTGACGGTCACGTTGACGTAGGCCACCGCCGAGCCACCCGAATTGTTCCCCCAAATGGTGTATTGAGTTCGCGTCAAAAGGATGCTTGGCGTTCCACTGATGTAGCCGTTTCCGCTGTTGAAGTGGAACGCAGAGCCGGGCGACGGGGAAATTTCCCACGACGTGATGGCTCCGCCGCTTGTGGTCGGTCCGATGCTCGGGCTGATGGCGACGTTCTTGGTCGCCGTGATCTCGGTGGTCCCGTAGGTGACGCCTGGTGGAACGTCGTTGATGGTGATGTTCACCTGGGCCGAGGCTGATCCACCCGAGTTGTTGGCCCAGACCGTGTAGGTCTCGGTCGTGGTCTGCAAGCCGGTCGGCGTACCGCTGATCTTCCCGTCCGACGTGCCCCACGTCAGTCCGTTGGGCAGCGACGGTTCAATCTCCCATGACGTGACGCTTCCACCGCTGACCGATGGAAGGTTCGGCGTCATCGCCGTGCCCTTTTCGAGGGTCATGTTGTCAGGAACGTATTCGAGTGAATTCGGAGCCACATCGTTCACGGTGAAGTAGAGCGTGGTGGTCAACTGCAGACCCGAAGCCGTGTA
>CAXGZM010000130.1:0-4246 GCA_964014165.1 uncultured euryarchaeote
TCCGCTTTCAGCGTCCATTCTCCGCCGTGGCTTACGACGAGCTGTTCGTCGTTGCGTCCGAAACGATGCTCCCGTCTCTGATTTTGGATTCCTCCATCTTGCCGTTGCCACGCCCGATTTCGTTTCACTCTGGGCCAAATCAGCAGATTTTGAGGTCAATTCGCCGACGTGGCTGAAGGCCAACGCCACAGAGGATGAACTTCTCGTTGAACCCGGCTACGCAGAAGCGATGTTGAGCGATATCAAATCGGCATGGATGGTCGAAGAATGGACGGAAGAAACCACCTTGAGGCAACTGGAAAAGGAACTCGATGTTCTTCCCGGGGATGTCCACCACCGAATTGACCTGATGGGCTGGCTTCTCGCTGGTGCGCAACAGGTCTTGCTCACGGATGACGTGTTTGCCGAAGAGCACCTCCCCGTGGTGGCTGACCTCGTTCAGCGCATCAGTACGCTTCAGCAACGTGTGCGCCACGGCTGCAAGACCGACCTCCTTCAACTCGTCAACATCCGCCACGTCGGTCGGCAACGGGCGAGAGAACTTGCAGCCTTGGGCATGCGCGAGCCCAACGATGTGCTCCGTATGTCATCCAAACAACGTTCCACACTGCTTGCCCAACGGGGTTGGGGGCCGGTGCTATTGGACAAGATCTTCGTTGAAATCGAACGTGTGCTCAAGCGGGCAGCAGGCCCATCAGCCCCTTCACCGAGAAGCGATGACGCACCGCTTGAGGGTGAGCGTGCTGAGCATGATTGAAAACAGGGAACTTGGTGGAGAGCAACGATGAGCTTCCCCCCTTTTCCCATTGCGGGCGTTCAACTTGACGGGACAGAACCCAGTCGGGCCATTGACGGGTTTCTCAAACAACGGGCTGACGAACGATGGGTCTTGCTCGGCGGTCATGCAGCACAGAGCATGGACCAACTGTGGACGGCATGGATCCAAGCCACGCGAAACGAGTTGAGAGGGGCCATGGTAGCTCGGAGCATCGATGCCGAATTCCTTCGCTACCTCGCTGGCACGCACCACATCTCCGAAGCCTTCGCACGAGCGGGCCTTCAGGACGGCCAGACAGCGGCCTGGGTTCTCCACCTCCCAACGGCGAGGGGTGAAGCAAACGACCTTGGACACGTTCAGCCCGTGGCGGGGCCTCATGAAACGTTTCAAGAGGGCCTTGAGGCACTCGTTAAGCGGCTCGGTTGGGCATTTCGTGATGATCCAATGTCCTTTTCTATAGAGGGCGCCCGAAGGCTGGGCGCGGATCTCGACGGTTGGGCTGAAGAACGTCGTTCGGAATCGCTTGTCGCCCACGTGCTGATGGCAGACGACCAAAGTTCGTCCCATCGCTGATGGGAGGGTTGAAAGGCTCCTTCGCCGTCCCCGAAGCATGGTCATGGCAGCGAAACAAAACGAAGGGCACCGCCCGTCCACAGGGCGGTACTTGGACCAAGAAAAAGTGCGGAAGGCGCTTGATGCGGCAACCGCCCATGGCGCAAGCTACGCAGAGGTTCGCGTCGTTGCACTGACCGAGTCGACGGTGGCCATGCGCGACGGCGTGCTCGAACGCGCCATCCCAGGGCAAGAACTTGGGATGACGTTGCGCGTGCTCGCCGACGGCGCCTGGGGCGTTCACTCCACCACGGACATCGCCTCCTTAGCCGATCAAATCGAACCCACGACCCGGCTTGCAAAAGCCGTCGCTAAGCGTCGCTCACCTGGCGAACGTCCGAAGGCCCTTGCAGAGGTTCCCATCATTGAGGATGAGACGCACTGGCGCTCAACCCTCGATGTCCGCCACACGGAACTCGACGAGAAAATGAACCTCATGAATGACCTCTATCGCGGCGCCACCGGTCACGATGACATCGTTTCTGTCCGAACCGGTTGGAGCGACGAGCACATCCACACCGAACTCATGACGACCGAGGGCATGGACCGTGTTTGGTCGTTCCAGCGCTCCCTCATACACGGCATGGTCACCGCTCGTAGGGACGGCGAAGTCGTTTCGTACCGAACCCGCCACGGCGGTCAAGGTGGCCTCGAAGTCATCCACGCCTGTGATCTCGTTGGTTTGGGTGAATCTGCCCAGCGGGCAGCGCTCCGCTTGCTGAACGCCGAACGGGCACCGTCGGGTAAACTCCCCCTGATTGCAGACAAAGACTTGACCGGCGTTTACATTCACGAGGCTTTGGGCCACCCCTGCGAGGCAGATTTGGTTGCTGCGGGTGACTCCTGCCTGGTCGGAAAACTCGGACAAAAAATTGGAAACGAACTCGTCACTGTGGTTGACGACCCCACCATGATGGGTGGCTACGGGGCGTACCCCGTTGACGACGAAGGCGTCAACACGCGAGAGAAAGTTCTGATCAAAAACGGCGTGTTGACCGAATACCTCAATCACCGTGAAACTGCACACCACTTCGACGTTGACCCCAACGGCGGTGCACGCGCACAGGACGGACTTCATCACCCGCTGGTTCGGATGAGCAACACCATGATTCAAGGCGGCACCCATGCCGACATCGACGAACTCATGGAAGACATCCAGTACGGCGTTTACGCTTGCGGTACCCGCGGTGGACAGGTGGACACCGGTCGTGGTTCGTTCCAATTTGCCGCACAAGAAGCGTGGCTCATTGAGAACGGCGAGTTGACCCGTCCTCTCAAGGACGTCAGCGTCAGCGGGTTGACACTTGAAATCCTCAACAACGTCAACGGACTCACACGAGATGCCTCACTTGCGTCCCCCGGTTTCTGTGGAAAAGGGCAGACCGTCCCGGTTGGTGATGGTGGCCCCGTGATGCGTATCAGCGAAGCGTTGGTGGGATGAGATGCTGCCGGACGGTGCGGAAGATCGTTTGTTGGCCAGTGCCAACATCATCGCCGATGCTTGCAGGGCCAGCGGTGTTCAACAGTGGGACTTGGTGGGTTTCCAATCCTACGGACAACAACTCGACATTGAGGCTGGAAAAATCACCATGGCCGCCGGCGGCGGAGAAGGTGGATTTGGCGTTCGGGTGGTCGACGGTGGCCGATTTGGTTTCGCACACCTCGTGGACGTCTCGGGCGCAGCCCGTGCCGTGGAACAAGCGGTAGCCATTGCCAAAAAATCGCCGTCCATCGAAGGCTTTGTGCTCCCCTCGGAGCAACCTGCCTCCAAGGTCGGGGGGCGGATGGACACCGCACTGCTGGACTTGAGTCCAGAAGACCTCTTGGAGCAGGCAGACACTGTTCTCTCCGCTGTACAGTCCCTCGATGAGCGAGCCGTCGTCACCGGCGGTGGCGTCGGCATTTCAGCGACGGCGGGTTGCATGATGAACAGCGAAGGCGTGCTGTCCACGGGGATGACGACCTCGCACGGTATCGGCATTCAGGTCACCCTCGATGTCGACGGTGAATTGACGAGTTCCTACCAGGGTGCATCAAGCCGTACAAAGCTTGAGGATGTACCCGACTGCGTTGGTCGAGCCGTCCACTGGGCGCAAGTAACACAAAACCCACTTGACGTGAAGAGCGAGGCGGTTGATACTCCGGTCCTCATGACGAGCGAGGGTTTTTCGCCGCTGTTTTCCATGGTCGTCCCCCCTGCAATGACGGGTGAAAAGATGGTCCGAAAGGAATCGTTCTGGGCTGAGCATCTCGGTGAGCAAGTGATCAATCCTGCTCTTTCAATTCGTGATGACGGTTTGCTCGAAGGCGGCATGTCCTCTGGTTCTCGGGACGCAGAGGGCGTACCTCGCCAACAACGAACACTCGTGGAACAGGGCCGGCTTTGCAGCATGTTGTGGTCCACGCGAGATGCTGCTCAACAGGTGGCAGAAGGACGCATAGAGGCAGCGGCTTCCACAGGATCCGCCAGTTCCGGCGGCCATCAATCACCCCCGACCACCGGATGCACGGAGTTGTTCCTGACATCGACCGAGGCGCCTCGTTCCATGGATCAACTCTTGGCGCACATGGGCGACGGGTACGTGGTGAACAGCGTCATGGGCGCGCACACAGCCAACCCGAGCAGCGGAGATTTTTCGGTCACCACCAGCTCCATCCTCAAGGTGGAAAACGGGGAAATCGTTGGGTCGCTCAAGCAGGCGGGCCTTTCTGGCAACCTCGCCAAATCCCTCAACGGTGCGGTGCACTTGGGCTCGGATGTACGTCGGCAAGGCTCCTACTCCTCGGGCAGCATGCACCTACCGGACGTGCTGCTGATGGACGGATTGCGCGTCAATCCAGCATGAGTCGCCCGTC
>CAXGZM010000131.1:0-4242 GCA_964014165.1 uncultured euryarchaeote
CGGTACTGGTAGCAGTCGACGTTGCCCGGACGGCATTCGACGTAGACGTCGCGAAGCATCACGGGCGTGTTGTCGCTGTAGGTGGCCTGGCCTGAAATCCGGTAGGTTTCGGCGCTGGCAAGAGGAAGAGCGAGCACCGCCACGAGGAGGACGAGCGTGACGGTGCGCATGGACGGATGGGCTCGGCTGGACTTATGAAGGGTTGATTTCGCCCAATCGTTCTTTGACCGCAGGGAAAAGCCGTGCACATGGGCACCCTTGTAACCGGCACCGCTGCCACCTACGTGGAAGAACTGCACGTCAACACCGACAAGCGCTACGAAATCCTCTGCATCACCCGAGACGTCGAACGGGTCGTGGCGGAGAGCGGCATCGTGGACGGTTTGGTTTTGGTCAACCCGATGCACATCACCGCCTCGTGTTATGTCAACGACTTGGAGTATGGCTTGCACCACGACATCATGACGTGGCTCGAGAAGCTGGCACCTTTCCACGGCAGCGACGGTCGGCAGGGGGAGGAATACCACCACCACCGCACGGGGGAGGACAACGGGGATGCTCATCTGAAGCGGCAATTGCTGGGTCAGCAGGTCACGATGCCGGTGCGCGACGGACGCTTGCACTTGGGGACGTGGGAGCAGATTCACTACGCCGAATTTGACGGACAGCGCAACAAACGCATTCTGGTGAAGGTCGTTGGGGTGATGGCCCAGTGACGCTCTCTTCACCGCCGGAGATGATCGGCTACATGGCGGACTTGGGCGTGGAGCGAACCCTGTGGACACCGGGGGCTTCTCGCCTGGAACTCACGCTCACCGAAGCGCACCTCAACAAAGGGGGCGTGGCCCACGGTGGCATTCACATGATGCTGCTCGATTCAGCACTGGGCAGTGCGCTCGTGGCGTCCCTGAAGGTGGAAGAGTGGTGTGCGACGGCGCAACTCTCCACGAGTTTCCTCGCTGCCGCCCGGCCCGGTGAACGCATGGTGGCGGAAGGGCGCGTCGTGCGACGCGGGAAGAACGTCGCGCACCTCGCGGGCGAAGTCAAGGTGGGCGAACGGCTCGTGGCGAGTGCGACGGGCACGTGGGCGATTTGGTCGAGCCGACCGCCCTCGCTGTCGAAGGACTGACGCGAGTCGCCCTCGGTTAGGGATGGATGGTCATGATCAAAAACGACATCATGGCAAAGAAGGCAAAGGTCAGCACCCCTGAAATCTTGGCGCCAGCAAGGACTTCACTTTCGGGGAGGCCCTGTTCCCGCACCCCCATGGTCATGATTGCAAGGGCGGTGGCAAACGGGAGAAAAAACATGAAGATGTACGCTCCTTCATCCACTTCGTTGCACTCTCGGAACGCCGGATGACGGCACCAATCAAGAACAGACGGGACGATGAAGGACACGGGGGTCATCAGCAGCGGCACCACGATGGAGAGGTAGAACTTGGTTCCGAATTCAGGAGCAACGTAGGCGTCAAACGACCCGGAGGTGCCGTTCGTGGACGTCTCCGATTCACCGGCAACGGGGTAAGCTTGGTCGCCGGTGAGACGGCCGCGATGCCGGATAAAGTCCGCAAACGCCACCACCAGGATGCCGGCAAAGCAGAACAATTGAGCCAACCCTTCGAACAAATCGGCAGCGTCGACGATGCGCGTCCGCAGCACCATCTCGTTGTTCCAGATGATGGCAGCGATGAACATCAGCAGGAACCCGAGCTTCTTGTTGAACCAACCGGGCGTGCTGACCACCTTCGGCTGAAATTTGAGCGTGATGAGGTTGGTGCACTTGGGGCATTCCACCTGTCCGTTTTTACTGGGAACACTGAGTTTTTGGTCGCAGCGATCGCATTCAATGACGACCCGGGCCATGCTGATGCATCAAACGGTGAGTATTTGAGTGGCGCAGGGGGAAAATGCCCGATTCCAACACAAAAAGGGCGTTTCATGCCAGGGCGCGCTGAACGACAGGAAGGAGGGCCTCAACGAATTCATCGGTTGATATGTCGTAGCCGAGGGTGCGCAGTGAGGTCGTGGTGTCGGCGGCCAGTCCACACCCGGCCACACCTTCCACTCGACCTGCTGGCGTGTTGAGGTTGACGGAGAACCCGTGGCGGCTGACCCAGCGCAGGAAGGAGAGACCGATGCTGCAGACCTTACGTCCGTCGACCCAAACGCCCTGCATGCGTTCGTCGCGCTCCCCCTCGACACCAAAGGTTGCCAGTGTCTCAATGAGCCAACCCTCGATGATGTGGATGATGTCGGCCACGGAAGCCTCACCCTCTCGCTCACCCCACTTCACGATGGGGTAGCCTACCACCTGACCGGGACCGTGCCAGGTCAAGCCGCCGCCTCGGTCAACGGCCACGGTCGTGTAGTCGGCGGGAGGTCGTATTCCGTCGTTGCGGGCGCGGGGTCCGACGGTGACCACTTCGGGGTGAGAGAGGATGAGCAAGGTGTCGGGAACGGCCCCTTCGATGCGCTGTTGTTGAAGTTCCTTCATGAGCGCTTGGGCTTCCTCGTAGGGTACTTCACCGAGGATGCGAACGTCCAGCATGTGGTCACGCCCTCAGAACTTGCCCGACGAGCCAAAGCCGCCTTCGCCTCGCTGGGTACGGTCGAGTCCGTCCACGGTGGTTTCTCGGAGCGTGACGAGGGGAACAGGGGCAAACAGCAGCTGCGCCACACGCTCACCTGCTGCTACGGTGAACGAATCGCCCTCGCCGATCCACGTGGCGAGCACCTTGAGTTCACCTCGGTAGTCCGAGTCGATGGTCCCGAGCCCGTTGGGCATGATCATGCCTTTTTTGCCCAACGAGGAGCGGCATCGGATTTGACCCTCCCAACCTTCGGGGATGGCGGTGGCCCACCCCGTGGAGATGAGCACGGTCGTTCCCTTGGGCACCACGGTCTCCTCGATGGCATAGAGATCCCAGCCCGCCGCTTGAGCTGAACCTTGGGTCGGCAGCACGGCGCGTTCGTCCAGCCGGGCAAACGGAATTTCCAGCGAAATTCGGTCCATGAGCCAACTCATCATACATCCCTTTTTGACTGTTGGGATAATGTAAGATTTCACCGACATTCGGTTCCACTGGAAAAGAAGGTGTTTTTGAGATGAAAATCATAATTTTGAAGAAAAAAATAACATGCATGTTCTCACACTTAAACCGTTGTACTGCGTCCATGCGTGCGCCCTCCAAAACGCCGCAAAAACCGTTCAGTTTAATCCTGCCGAGGGGGGATATATTATAGGCGTCCGACGAAGGAGGACAAAATCCAGCGCGTCTGTAATCCACGGAGGGTATGAAAATGGTAATTGAACACAGCAAAGACGACGGCATGAACATTGACTTGACGAAGGAGCACGTTGAACCGATGCTCCAGGAGAACCTTGACCGTTTCGTCTTGTTCCCCATCCAGCACGATGACATTTGGGCCATGTACAAGCAGGAACAAGCCTCCTTTTGGACGGCAGAGGAAATCGACCTCGCCGAGGACCTCAAGGACTGGAAGAACCTCAACAAAGACGAGAAGCACTTCATCAAGCACATCCTTGCGTTCTTCGCTGCCAGCGACGGTATCGTGAACGAGAACCTCGTCATGAATTTCTCCAACGAAGTGTGCTGGCCCGAAGCCCGTGCCTTCTATGGGTTCCAGATCATGATGGAGAACATCCACGCAGAGACCTACTCGCTCCTCATCGACACCTACATCGAAGACGAGAAGGAGAAGGACCACCTGTTCAAGGCGCTCGAGACGGTGCCATCCGTTCAGAAGAAGGGCGACTGGGCCATGAAGTGGCTCTCTCGAAAGCGAGGCTCCTTCGCTGAGCGCCTGGTGGCGTTCGCAGCCGTTGAAGGCATCTTCTTCTCCGGTTCGTTCTGCGCCATCTTCTGGCTCAAGAAGCGAGGTTTGATGCCCGGTCTGACCTTCTCCAACGAGCTCATCTCCCGAGACGAAGGTCTGCACTGCGACTTCGCTTGCCTGCTTCACAACAAGTTGCTGCGCGGCGCCGGCGAGAACATCATTCGCCGCATCATCGCCGAGGCCGTGGACATTGAGATCGAGTTCGTCACCAAGGCACTGCCTGTGAACCTCATCGGGATGAACGCCGATTTGATGACCCAGTACATCCAGTTCGTGGCTGACCGCCTTTTGACCCAGTTGAACTGCTCCAAGATTTACAACGTCGGTAACCCGTTCCCGTGGATGGAGATGATCTCCATGCAGGGCAAGACCAACTTCTTCG
>CAXGZM010000132.1:0-4218 GCA_964014165.1 uncultured euryarchaeote
GTTGGTGATTCGGTCCATCAGTCCCTTCACCGCATCGGCCATGCTGTCGCCTAACGATGACCACGCTTATGCCTTGTCTTGGTGGTCGCTCCGCCTGCCTCCGACAAGGGCTATAAAGAGACGAGAAGACCGAGCATCATCATGAATCTCAGGGACCGGGTCATTCGGGATGAAATCCATCGCGATATTTTGGTGCCGGGCGCCCACGCCTCCATCATTGATACGCCTGAGTTTCAGCGATTGCGAGCCATCCAACAACTTTCCACGTGCGAGTATGTTTTCCCGGCCGCCACCCACAACCGGTTCGCTCACTCTTTGGGCGCGTACCATCTGGCGGGCGAGTTGGCTTCGCATCTCAACGAGGTTCACCCGGGTTTGATGACCAAGGATGATCAAGAACTGGTGCAGCTCGCTGCGTTGCTCCACGACATCGGCCATCCGCCCTATTCTCACCTCCTCGAAACGCCTCGCGTCTATGCCACGTTCCGTTCTCACGAAGCATGGGGGCGTGATATTCTCGAGTCCCAAAACACGGCCATCGGTCAAGCCGTTCGAAACGTCCTGGGAGAAGAGCGCCTCGGCCGGCTGTTCGCCCTGATGAACGGTGAGGATGAACACAACGGCCAGCCCATTCCACGGTTCATGAAGGAAATCGTGAGCAGCCAGCTCGACGTGGATCGCATGGATTACATGATTCGCGATCAAGCCAACACCGGCGCGCAAATCGGTGGTTTTGACAGCGCACGCGTCATCCGTGCGCTTCGTGTGGGCGACGATGGCCGGATGTTTGTCAAGCGTTGGGGGTTGCCCGCCATCGAGGCCTACCTCGTCACCCGCTACCACATGTACCAGCAGGTGTACTTCCACAAAGTCAACATGCTCACGCAGGCCTATCTGGTGAACATGCTCGAACGTGCACGAGAACTCGCAACGGCGGGCGAACTCCCCCTGACGCCGGAACTGGAACACATGCTGCTCAACGATGACCTTTCGCCACAGGAATACGTGCTTCTGAACGATGCCCACATCAAGGTCGCCCTTCCGACATGGGCGCAACATCACGATGCTCGGCTCTCGGGGTACGCCAGCCGCCTGCTGTCCCGCAAAGGGTTCCACAAATCCCTCCGAATCGACCCCCTCACGGTTGAGATGTGCGACGTGGTCATGCCCCGCATCTCCGATGCCCTTTCCGCTGGTGGATACGACCCTTCGCTTGACTTGATTCAAGCCACCATACGCAAGCGTGGTTATTTGCCCTACAACGGTGGCATTTTGCTCGAAGACGGGCGCGATGCTTCGGAGCATTCTGCGCTGATCCGTTCCTTGGCTCAGCCCAACGAACGCTGTTTGATTTTCGTCCCCGAATCGATTCGCGATGAACTGGAGCGAAGCGTCCGTGAATGGATCAAGCCCTCTCAATCCTCGCTCGCTCAATTTGATTGAGCATGAGAAGGTTCATGATGCGTGCTTTTGACCGTACTGCAAGGGCCCGTAGCTTAGTTGGTTAGAGCGCCCGGCTCATAACCGGGAGGTCAGGGGTTCAACTCCCTTCGGGCCCACTCAAGGCAGGCTCGCAAGGTTGCCTTCGTTTCGCACAACGGACCCATAATGGTTATGAGGTGGGGGGGGTTGG
The DNA here is from genome assembly GCA_964014165.1 of uncultured euryarchaeote. Classification (GTDB taxonomy): domain Archaea; phylum Thermoplasmatota; class Poseidoniia; order Poseidoniales; family Poseidoniaceae; genus Poseidonia. Next base: position 1,634 of record CAXGZM010000132.1, read on the forward strand.
GAAGAACGATAGGTGAGACAATGTCGGCATTGAATCGAGTCGTGGCCTTGTTGGGAATCTACTTTTGTTCACTCATGATGGTGGCCGTTCCTGCCTCCGCCCAAGTGTCCGGTGCAGCGGTTTCGATGACCTGTGCTCCCGGTCAAATTCAAGTTGAAGTGAAACCCGGTGCCACCCTTACCGGCTACACGACGTGCACCGTTTCCAACCCGACGGCCTACGTCGAAAAGGTTGCTATTCAGGTGACCAGCGACGGCCTTGCGACCGCCGCTCCCGGCGACATGTACGTCGGCGCCAGTCAGGAAGTTGACTTCCAGGTTGTTGTGCGAGCCAACCCCTACATGCAAATGCAATCTCGTCAGTTGACCGTTTCCGCTCAAGTGCAGGAGATCAACAACTTGCCACCGCCCAACACCGCTTCATCTCAAGTGAACGCTCTCATCAACATCATGCAGTTCAGCATCGTCCAAGTTGAGGCCGTTGAACCCTTCGTCCAACTCATGCCAAAGACCGACAAGAACTTCCAGTTCAAGGTCTACAACTTTGGCAACCAAATTGACCGAATGAAGATCGGTGTGACCGAGAACACCCGTGAGACCCTCGAAGAAGCCGGTTTCACCGTCAACCTTCCACAGACCGTTGTTACCATCGAGCCCAACACCGCTCCTGAGACCGCTCGCATCATGGTCCGCACGCCGAAGAACCAGGGCTGGTCCGATGCCTATCACGTCCTCGAGTTCTACGCCGAATCCGAATTCGCCTGTCAGAACGGTGGTTGCAACCGTGAGTCGCAGATGATCACTGTCTACGTTCGTGGTGTTTACCTGCCCGGCTTTGAAGTGGTTCCAGCCATCTCGATGATCGCCCTCGCTGGCGCCGTCGCAGGTCGGCGGTTCCTCAACACCGACGATGAGGACGAAGAAGAAGGCTGGCGAGAATCCGCTCCCGGCCTTTGACCCACGGCCATCAAAACCACTCCCTGCGACACATACAGGGGTTGAATTGATAATACCGTTCGTGAAACACACCGTTAACGGGGAATAACCATGGGTGGATTACTGGACAAAGCCAACGCCGCAAAAGAACCTGAAACAGAAGCTGCCGCACCCGAAACCGTGGTCGTCAAGGCTGCTGCTGCCGCACCAGCGAACGATGCAGGCCTGCTTGCGAAAAGTGCGTCCCCGGGTGGTTCTCCCGACCTTGCTACCAAAATTAGCCTGGCCGGTTGGGTGACGATTCTCCTCGGGGCGATTCTCTCCCTCCAAGGCGGAGCGTGGGGTCTTGCCGTTGTTGTCGTTGTGCTGGTGGTCGGTATCGGAGCCATCGTGCAGGCCGAACGCATGACGGGAAGGATCAATCAGGTCAAACTTGGCGCCAGCATTGTGGTTGCCTTGCTGATCGCCACCACCCCCTATGCGGCCGTCATGCTGGTGCCCACCAACGCCTCGATGGCCATCTCCGAGGTCGAACTCAACGAGGACACCAACGAATTGTCGTTCAAGGTCCGTGGCACCATGTCCTCTGTTGACGTTTCCATCGAGGCAGACGGCGTTGAAATGTGGACCGGTTCGGGCGATGTAAGCAACGACATGAAGAAATTCAAGGTTCCGCTTGCCGACTTCTTTGCTGGCAACGGTGAAGATTACGCCGGAAACGAAGTTGTTGAGTACGTCATCAAGGGCGTCGGTTCAAACGGCCAGGAAGGCGAGATTCAGATTCCCTCGCGCTTCACCACTCGCGAGGCGCAAAACGCTGGTGTCCGCATCGCTGAACTTCACGACAGCAACGACGCCGACGAATACGTCGGTATCACCATGGAAGTCCTTGTCGGACTGCTCGGGCCCAACGAAGACGCCATGAACGGCGGGGGATTCTCTGCCGTCGGGCTCCGTCCCATGAGTGCGGACTATCAGGTTCAGGTGACCGTCAGCGGTGGCGACACTTGGACGGAGAGCCAAATTTCTGTTGATGGCGACATGGCCACGTGGTCACCGGCCAGTGGCGGAACCCAAACTGCATCCACCGCAGGTTGGTTCGGCCTCACGGGGTCGGGAACCGACAACAGCGGCGTGTTTTATCTCGACAAATCAGAGTTCTACGACGGTGCGGGGTGTTACACCTTCACGGTAGACATCACGAACACGCTCGGCGATCAATCCGTGTTTACCTCTGAATACAGCTGGGACATTGACCTGTCATCGGGTGATCAGCAAGCAGAACCCACGGTTGCGAAAGGCGACGGCGTCACCACCACCTGCTGAACGTTTGGTCGTTCGTTTGCCGAAGCATCGCTACGATATGGGATGTTGCGGTGACCTGGTTCCGTCAGAACCACTGCAAGCCTTTCCATTGGGCCGTATCGAGGGGCCCTTTGATTGGATGGGTAAGCACAGGGTAGGCCATGACAAAGCCCACTGCGAGCCCATTGATTGGCTCGAAACGAATCAATGGGTTCGTGCATGAACCCTTTGATGTTGTTCCATAATCCGATTTCATCGTAAAATTAGATAAACTTCTTTGATGCTTTTTGCGGCATAAATTAGGGAGTGCTCGCCGATGACCGTGTACGGAGATCTAACCTATGC
>CAXGZM010000133.1:0-4092 GCA_964014165.1 uncultured euryarchaeote
CCATGCCCGAGGCGCCCGCTGCTGACCCGCTCATGGACCCGCTGGCTGCGCCTCCTGCGCCACCGATGCCACCCATGCCCGAGGCGCCCGCTGCTGACCCGCTCATGGACCCGCTGGCTGCGCCTCCCGCACCGCCTGCGCTTGACGAGGCTCCTGCCGACCCACTCGCTGGCCTTTCCCTCGACTTGCCAGCCGACGCACCGGCCGACACGGTTGTTGCCGATTTGACCGGTGAGCAAGCGGGTGCGACCATTCGCAGCCGGGCTGAAGTTGAAGCCGTCCCTGGCGACAAACTCGAAGGTACGCTGCACGAAGTTGAAACCACGACCTTGAACGCAGATGGCAACATCATCAAGCAAAGCGTGAAAGGTACGTTGACGGTGAACAACCCCTCGGCTGACGACCGAATTTACGACATCGACGTCCTGCTGGACAACATCGATGCCACCGACATCGGTGGCGAACACGTTTCCGTTGACGAACTTGAACCATCAAAGAACCACACGATGGCCTACAAGGTCAACGGAAAGCAGATGATGACGCTTCGAGAGCGCCTCGACACCAACCCGGCCCGTTCGCAAGAGCGCTCCATGTCGGTGGCCATCAGCGAAGACCCCGGTGCCATCTCCATGGAACTTGAAGTGGAGAACCTCGCGCCCGTGGACCTCCACGATGTGGTCGTCACTCGCCCGCTCGCCTCGGAGATGAACTTCGAAATGGCCGGCGGTGCAGAACTCGATGACGGTGTTATCACGTGGACCGTCGGTCGTTTGGGTGCCGGCGAGAAGCAAACCATCGCGTTGGAAGGAACCATCGCCGTCTCGTCAACCAAGGCCATCAAAGCCGGCAAGGCCTCCGCCACCTACCGTGCGGACGCAACGGTTTCAAGCATGGCCTTCCGTGAACTCGATGCTTTCTGTCGAGGGTTCACCTACATGCGAGTGCGAGAGGACGAACGCCCCGACAACTGGATTTGCCAGGCCATCTTCGAAAACCGCTCGTCCTTTGCTGTCGACCTGACGAAACTTCAGGTCAGCATGAAGGGAAGTGACGACCTTCTCTTCGACGTCCACGACGTCGATCAGGACGTCACGCCCAACGGCAAGTGGGAGTCTGAAGAGCGCACCGTGATGGCCCAATCCGAGCCCGACTTCACCTACCAGCTGTCGTACACGGTTCTTCCCAAGGCCGTCCAGACCGCAGAAGGAACCATGACCCTTGAGGAAAAGAAACTCGAGGTCTTGGAGGCGGACGTTGCAAAGACCTACTCCACGGGAAGCCTCCGCTCCTACAGGTCGCAGAAGGTCCAAGCAACCATGACCCTGGTCAACAAAGGTTCCTCGACCATCAACCTCATGCGCATCACCGACGACATTCCCGGAATGTTCGAGGCTCCTGTGCCCGAGCAAATGACCATCAAGATCGACGGCAAAGCCATCGATGACGACCAGTACAAGGCTGAAATCTCCGAAGGCATCACCATCGAGAAGGAACACCGGTCGCCCGACGGCCAGGGCCACACGATGATGCTCACCGTCGGTACCCGCGGACCCATTGGACTGAAGCCAGGGAAGAAAATCGAAATCAGCTACCCGCTAACCGCTCCCGACCCCTCACCTGGCAACGAGCGTGTTGATGCTCCTGCCCGAGTTGAGTTCAGTGCCGAGCGCTTTGGCCCCATCTGCACCCGGGAACCCTCCGAAACACCGAGCATCAAGGTCGTTCACAACCGACGAAACTTCAGCGCCGGCAAGCAAGCCATCCCGCTGGGTGGCAAGGGACGCTACGAGGTTCTCATCCTGTTTGAGAACAACGGCGACACGGCCCTGAGCGACCTCTACATCAACGATGTTCTTCCTCCCCAGTTCGAAATCAAGGACTGGGAAATGAAGAACGGCAGTGGAAAGCGAGACGACGTCACCATGACCTCCGAAGACGGCGAAGGTGGCCTCCACCTCGTTTGGCACGTGCCAAAGGTCGAGAAGGGCGAGCGCCTCGAGGTCTCCTTTGACATCAAAGGCTCCGGTGAGGTCGATGCTGAGGCCCTGAACCGCTTCCATGGCGTCCACTTCGGTGATGAAATTGAATCCGACGATCTGCCATCGATCGAAGAGGAAGTTTCCGAAGAGCCCGCAGCTGAAGAAGCAACCGAGGCTGACGCCGGCGAGGAAACCGCTGAGGAAACTGTCGAAGAAGCCGCTGATGCAGCACCCAAGATGAAGTTCCGTGAGGACATGCTCCTGCGGGTCATGGACGCTGCAGGCATTGATGCCGCCCACCGCGATGCTTTCGTTGCCTTCGCTGCGGACTACGATCACGACGACAACGGCTACCTCAAGAAGGCTGAACTCGAAGACGCTGCCAAAGGTTGGAACGAAGCCAACGGCGCAGAAACCGAAGAAGCGCCCTCGGAAGAGCCTCCTGCCGAGGACACCGAGGCCGTTGAAGAGAAAGCCTGTCCCATTTGTGGCACCATGAACGCCGCTGACAGCGACAACTGCATGGCTTGCGATTACGACTTCACACAGTGAGGATTTGTAGAATCCCTCTCAGTGGGTATGGAGCGCATGAGCGCAAGCATGCATCAATGTTCAAGCAGGAAGCACCCACTGCGGCCATTCCTCGTGTTCGGGCGAGCGACTCACGATGACGATGACCGGTCGCTTGAGCCCAGCGAGGACGTCGTTCAGCGGCTGAACGGTGGAAGGGGGAATCGCGCCGTCTCGAAGGTCAACGGTCAACCAAGCCTTGGGGTACTGCTCCGACCATGCCTTCAACTCGGCCTCAATGCCGCTGGGAGGAACGCCTTGACGGACACTGGCGATGAAATCCCATCCATCGGGGCACTTCCGTTCGGAATCGGTCCAGAAGAACACCCTTGGTGAAACCGGAAGGCGTGCAAGTTGATCGATGGCTTCCATTTCGGTCGCACACACCGGTTGTCCGGGCATGGGCATGGGGAGCGGGTAGCGCCATGTTGGAGACACATCGAGTGGCTCTTTCTGTCGCATGATGAGCCGTAGGCGCCGAGAGGTTTGAACTTCACGCATCCCCGTTTAGACGCATGAATCTGACCGTTTGGTATGCTAACCTTCATGCCCTACCGTTGTCGCCTTTGACGCATGGCCAACGGTTCATCGCCACCACCGCCGCCTCCACCCGGCGGTTCCATGTTCGTGATGCTGATGTTCATGATCCTGATGACCGTGCTCATCATGACCCCCTCGATAAGGACATCACTCGGCACGACTGCGGACCCGATTTTGTCTCCTTTGCTGCCTGAAGAGTCCTTCTTTGTCATCACGGTCATGATCCTCGGTTTCTTCTCGATGACGTTGAACACCGTGATTCGAAATTTTTTCGTTGACCCCATGGACCAAGCCCACATCGGCCATCGCCAAGGCCAAGTGCGTCAAATGATGAACGAGGCACGCATGTCGCGGGACCCGATTTTGCAAGAGAAAGCCATGACGCTTCAGCAGCAAATGATGCCAGAGCAGCTCGAAGTGCAAATGGGTGCCATGAAGCCGATGATGTTCACGATGATCTTCATCATCGGTATTTTTGCCTGGTTAACCACCAAAGTTGAGACGTTTCGCGTGGACTATGTTTCGCTGCCTTGGGCGCCGGAGTGGCACCTTCTCGACGGCAAATTTCTGTTCTTTCCCGCATGGATTTGCTGCTACATCTGCATGAGTGCTGCATACGGTCGTGCGCTCGACCGGCACATCAAACTCGCACGGTACAAGTCCCACCCGCTGGTCGTCGCCGGTGAGGTGCTCAAGGAACCTCTCCTTCACTTGGTGGCAACCAAACCCGCTGCGACCTCCAATCAAGCCAAGAAGCGCCAACAGCGCTCAAAGCGCAGTCAACAACAACGCAAGCGAAGCACCGCCGCTGCAAAACCAGCGGCTACGGCGTCCTCGGGCGGTTTGATGGCTGGTGTCGCCCTTGAATGCCCGGCATGCGGAAGCGACGTCATCACGCACGACGGTCCACGAACGAAGCGCTGCAACGTTTGTTTCCACGAATGGGTGTTGTAAGCATGGTCAAGGTGACCGTCTCGGGCCATCCGGGCAGCGGCACCAGTAC
>CAXGZM010000134.1:0-4003 GCA_964014165.1 uncultured euryarchaeote
TTCTTGGTTGCTGTTATGGGAGGAAAGGAACCCTTCGATTCTGCCCATGCCGAGCGGGAAGTTCAGCGCCTGCATTCTGAGCCGTTGAACATGCAGTGGTCATCGCCTTCGGGCGAACTGCTCAACCTCACCCTCCCGCCCACCGTGTATCCCCCTCGTGAAGACACCGAACTGTTGTTGTCGGTCCTCAACGAACAGCGGGTCAACCCCAAGGCATCTTGGCTTGAAATCGGGTGCGGATCGGGCGTGCTGTCATGGTGGGCTGCCACGCAGGGCTGCGCAGTGACGGCATGCGACGTCAACCCACTTGCTGTGGCCTGCACGCGTGCTCTGCTCTCACGGTACGACCTCCGGGCAGATGTTCACGAAGGAGGCCCCGGCCCTTCAATCGACGGAGATCTCCACCAGTGGGGCGGCGATCAGCTTTACGACATCGTCGTCTGGAACATGCCTTACCTCTCCGGTGATGTCCTCGAAGGCGGAGCGCTCGGTCCGATGGAAGAAGCAGCCTTGACGGACACCGATTCGGCCGGTTTGCTCTCACGCTTTTTGAAATTGGTCAGCAGCGGCCGTCTGCTCACCAGCCACGGTGTGGCGTTTCTCACGGTCTCTTCCAACGGCGTGGGCCAAGATGCTGAAGCCATGGCCTGGAGTCACCGACTGGCAGGTCGCATGGTTGCAAGCAAAACCTTCGAGGACGGAGAACTGCTTCAGGTTCTCGCCGTTTGGCGGCCGTACGCTGGAGCCCCGGTGACGAACCTCGCACTCACCGAAAGCACCAACGACGATGTCCTCAGCACGGCAAGCCAGGTCGGCACCACCGTGATGGCCGGCCGACAAACGGGTGGGCGAGGTCGTCATGGCCGCTCATGGGAATCGCAGCCAGAAGCGCTCATGGCGTCGTGGCTGGTCGAGGACGGGACAACCACGAGCCATCGAACAATCGATCAGCTTCGCGTTGGCGAGGGACTGGTTCGTCTGTTGGGTGCGCTGTCGAGCCGGGCATCCAACGCAGCCTTTCTGAAGTGGCCGAACGATCTGTGGATTCAAACCGAGGAGGGGCGGCTCTCGAAGGCAGGTGGCGTCTTGTTCGAGGCCGTTACACAGGGTTCTCGAACACGTACGGTGTTGGGTGTGGGATTGAACACAGCGGTCGATCAGGGCAATGACTGGGGAAGCATTGGCGACCTGGGTGTCCACATCACGCCTCACGACCTTCACAAGACCGTCCATGCCATGGTCGCCTCGCTGTTTGAGAGGGTGATGGGCCTTGCGAATCCCGTTGATGATTTCCATCGACTCTCCGCAGCGGTTCTTCACGGCTCACAGCGATTTCGTGAATTATTCTATAGAAATAAACCGGTTGAAATTCTTGGCCTTTCTCCAAGCGGTGCGCTCATCCTCGAAGGCGAGGGCGAGCCGGTGGACGACCCGGAGTTGATTCAGTGGTCAGTCGTCCAAGACAGCGTCGAGCACATCCCGTGAAGACGTGGCTTCTTCTTTTGGCGGCGGTGCGGCAGCGCGCTGGTAGAGACCCATGGCGAGGATCGTCGCACCGAGCGGGAACGGGAGCATGTCAAGCATCAGTTTGCGTTCGATTTCGACGTAAATCACGGCGTCCGTCTCCTTGGTGTCAATCTCGTAACTGTAGTAGCCTGCCTCGGGCGCAGCCAAGGATTGCTGATGGAACTGTCCGGCTGCGAGAACGACAGAATCGGCGGACAAGACATCACCTGCCTCGTTTTTGAACACAATGCGAAGGATGGTTTCGTTCTCGACCGTGATGTCGAGGTTGAACTGATCGCCCCACATCAGCGATGCGCCGTTGGCATACGGCGGATCGGACGCTTTGTGATTGATGGGTGTCACCCAGGCGTGCATGAACAAGCCACCCAGCAGGAGCGTGAGTCCGGTGAGGATGAACGCGTCGCTCATCTTCATCTTCGGTGCCGTTCCACCTCCACCCATGCTTGGCCCTCGCAACGATGGCACTTGAGGCCTGCGGCGCTTCGTGATGACTGTTCTTACCGTGCGAGAAACGCTCACCGCTTCGCCTTGGGTGTTGGAAGGCCAAGTCGCTGCCTGACCAATCGTATTTTTCCGCTCGTGGTCACGCTGGACATACCGTGGCGCTGAAGGGCATCTTGTGATTGGAGGAGGGGTCGAAGCGAGGGTGAATCCTTGAGATGAATGCGCAGAATGGCCAGGCCACCGTTGAGTTCTGAGGCTTCCGTTGTTTCCTCAAGTTGGGCGCGCTCTGCAGCGTTGACGAAATCCATCAACCGAATATGAGGGCTCGGCTCAATTGTGGAAGCAAGCGCAGCGATGCGTTCTACGACGTCCTCTCTGCTGGTGCATGCGGGCTCAACTACGACCCCGAGCCAGCGTCGTTTCTCACGCAACGCCTTCGTGAGTCGCTTGGCCATCAGCCTTCGCAGCGGTTTCCTCTTCATCATGTTTGATGTTGCTGGATGGGAATAGCCTCAAAACGGGTCGCCGTTAGGAAACACCATGGATGAGATGCCATCCGAGGTGGGCGCCTCGATGGAAGCGACGCCCCTCGCTGCCCTTCGTGAAGAAGAATCCTCCATCCTGAGCCTCCTTCGCATCCTTCTCAGCGGGAAAACGCTCCCTCATCTCGTGCTCATCGCCTTGCTGACGGGCCTGTTTCAGCTCCTCGCCTCCAGCGGGAACGACGTGATGAGTGCACTCGGCTTCCTATCGCTCTCGGGTGGCTACCTCCTTACCGGTTTGATGGCCGGTTATGGGCCTGTCCAGCGATGGATTCAATTGCCTGAGGACCCGGATGAGCATGCCCACGGCCGTTTCAAGCGACTGCTGTTGTCGTTCAGAATTTGCATCTTCCCCCTTCTCATGGCGGGCGTTGTGTTTGCTTCGTTGATGGCCTTGGTTGGCGAACAGGGAGCGTTGGGCGATTTCACGGAAGCCATGCCCCTCATCCTCTCCACGTGTTTTGTTGTGTGGGCCATCGTTCAAGGGAGGGGCTTTGGCCGCTGGCTCGCTTCCGTTGCGGCCTCAAAATTGCCCGATGGTTCGCCGCGTGATGAAGGCCTGTCGTTGGGCACGAGCGGCTCAGCCCTCGCTTTGGTCCTCTTCCTCTCTGCGGTTTTGCTGGTTGTGTTTGAGTGGCTTGCGGATTCAACCACCTCGGCGGTTGACGGGCTGATCAGCAACGTTGCATTTTTCGCCATCCTTCTCCTTGTGTTTGGGCTGTCGTGGCGTCGCTCGAGGGTTGCGCGCCTGCGGGCCTCCTCTCGGGCTGATTTCCACCGTTTCTCGAAACGCTGGATGCTCATGACCCAACTTATGATTTCGTGGCATTTGTTGACGGTGTGGCGTCATTGGGCCATTGCCCCAGGCGATGCACTGTTGTTCCTCGAGGAATTCCTGCTGATGATTTTCACCGTGGTCATGGCCATTTGGGGGTTGACCTCGAAATCCTACCGATCCTCACTGCGTCTGGTGAACGTCAGGAACGCCTTGCCGATGGGTCTGGCCTTCGGCTATGCGTATGCCGGAAGCGTAGCGATGTTGACAACCGTCCTCAACGATGTTCGAAACGTGATGATGGCAGGCCACTTCATCGTCGTCTTGACCTTTTTGTGGATGCAACCGAGGATGCTCGAGGCCACCATGGGCGGCATGGTGGCAACAGAACGAATCCAGAAGGTGGTGAGCGAGGCCGTCCCCGCCCCATCACCGGCCGAGACTCCTGACGACTCGGAGCAGTCAACGCCCGAGGCCGTTTCGCCCGACGAGGCATCCTCGGATAGCAATGCGGAACAGGTCACGGCAGCGCCCACCGACCATGAGGCATCCTCGGACGAAGACGGGCCGGCTGATGCCATCGGCGAGGCCGTGTCATGGTCGGCGCCCGAGGTGCTGGCCAACGACGTGGCCTGGGATGACGATGACATCGAACTGGTCGACTAACTCGGGCGAATACCCGCAAGCAGCGTGACGACGCGTATGGTGTCGACCA
>CAXGZM010000135.1:0-3992 GCA_964014165.1 uncultured euryarchaeote
ACGAGGATGAATGGCTGCTGTTCTCACCGCACAACCTTGACAGCACCTACTTTGAGACCGACGAGAGCACCGATCAAAGCCGCGGCGGTGGCTGGGACGGGCGCCTCTACATCTCCCACTATCACGCAGGATTGTGGGTCGTGGACATTGAGACGTTGGTCGACCCCACCAACCCGGACGACCGCATCGCCGTTCACGAAGAAGCGACCGTGGCCTACTACCTCCCGCACGGTGAGGACGGTACGCCGTTGGACTCAAGCTTCTACGACTTTGGATGGGTGCCGTTCCTCTGGGCGGTTGAGCACCACGACGGCATCACCTACGCCTCGTGCATCTCGACCGGCCTCTACCTCGTTCAACTTGACATTGACCTCCCCTACCGAATTTGATGTGATACCATGCTACGCCGAGTCACTGCCGTTCTGATGTGCTTGCTTCTTGTTCTTGCAGGGTGCACCTCGCCCGGAGAGGGGGAAACATGGACACCTCACGGTGAACCCTTGGAAGGCGTCAAGGTTCTCGACTTTACGCTGACCAGCAGCGAGGGAACGAACTGGACGTACTCCGAAGAAGCCGCCAACACCACCCTAGCGATTGCCTTCTTGTTCACCAACTGCCTCGATATTTGCCCCATCGTAACGCACAACATGAAGTGGGTGAAATCACAGTTGAGCGAGGACGAACTCAACAAGACCACGTTCATCACCATCACGGTGGACCCCTGGCGTGACAACGTCACCGTGTTGCACGACTGGAAAACCGGTACGAAATCCGAGTGGGCTCACCTCACGTCCTCGAGCAACGACTCAGAAAGCCCGTCCATGAAGGCGCTTCAGGACGTCTGGATCAACTTTGGTGTAGGACTGACCATCGAGGAATACGATGCCAACAACGCCAACAACTCCACGAACTCTTCAGCACGGCACCATCCTGACGACTACACCGTCAATCACGAGACGGGGACCATCTTGGTCGACCGGTTCGGCTACCAGCGAGTGTGGTGGGGCGACAACGATTGGGTTCTCGATCTGTTCGTTGAAGACCTTCGCTACCTCAACACGTTGTGAGGAAACGGTCAGGATCGGCGAATCAGCAGAAGCACCAGCAGGCCCGCGGCACCGAAGCCTGATCCAACCCCAATCATGAGAAGCAGCCGTTGTGCTTCATCGTCTTCTTCTCCTGGGGCGTCGTCGACGTTGTTTGTTCTGTCCTCAAATGAACCAAACGTGCTTCCAATGTCGGGTGCGGTAGAATTTTCCACGTGCACGTCTTCAACCACAACGATGGTGCCGTTGCGTACGGTGCCGTCGGAAATCATGTTCTGGTAGTTGTATTCCCCAATTCCCCACGTGCCGTTGAACCAAACCATGAACGTGATGTTGCATTCGGACTCGTTGGTCGACCCCGACTCGTTTTCACTTGACGTGGTATTGCAATCGGCAACCAACTCGCCGGAATCCCAATCATCGGTTCCGTTGAACAAACCGTCACCGTCGAAATCAAACACGATGCGGTGGGTGATGTTTTCACGTCCATCGGTGTTGTGCCATACCACCGAATCGTTGTAGGTGATTTGTGACGAGCCCGGCATCAAACCGCTCTCTTTGATGACGACCGTGAACGTGTCGGCGGAGTGGGCCTGCACGGCAGCGGTTCCGGCCATGGAGGAGAGCAGAGCGAGGCACACCAGTAACGGGAGGCGCTTCATCAGGCGTACCTACGTTGGCCGGATACATAAAACAAATCAACGTGACGAACACATCCTCCCTCGTCTTGAAATACATCTCCACCAACGCACTCATCATGCGAACAGAGCGATTGAAAGAAGACGAGCGAGCGGCCGACAAGGTCATTGTTATTGCCTTGGTTTCTTTACTTACAATCAGCCTGATCTCCGGGCTTGCGTACATGAGCCTCGACGACGGCGGCGACGACAACGATGGAAGCCAAACCGCAGCATGGATTGATCCCGTCGTGGAAATCGAGGACGAGAACCACAGTCACAGCGACCTTCTTGCTCATCGTCTGCAGACGGAAAACATGCTTCTCATCGACTACCATAACCTCAACTGCGACGGCAACGTTGCACCACCCGCAGAATTGGACAACGTGGCCGGCCGCCCGTGCTACCCCGAGTACAAGAACGTCGGACCCACGCCGGGCGACTCCTCGGAAATTTCCATTGAAGGGAATTTCCTGGAAGATTGTGAGAAGAAACCCGACGGGACCGGTGGGTGCTACGCCTATGTGTCATCTTACAACCAATTCGAGATTTTGGACATCTCCGAACCGAACAACATCGTTCTTCTTTCCACCTATTATGCCGAAATTGGCCGCATGATCGACATCAAGGTGACCCCCGACAACAACTGGGTACTCGTCAACCATGAACTGACCAACAGCGATTTGGATCCCATTCCGCAAGACGATGACGCCAACAGCGGTGCCAACCGCCTGGACGTCATCGACGTTTCTGACAAAACCGGACCCATCAAAGTGGCCGAGTGGAACAACCCACCCGCAGGGTTCCACAACCAAGACCTGCACGTCGACTGCGATTGGGAAGACGCCCCTCCCATTTACGCTCAGGAAGAATGCCACCTCTTCCTGTACGGCGCAGACCCCTACCCGGAAATGGTTGAGGGCGACTCCGGTGTCTTCTACAAAGGCACGCAGATCTTCTACGTCCCGCTCGGCTTTGAGTCGTGGCGCCCCGACGTCAACGATGAAGACCAAAACACGAGCCGTGAAATCATTCGCTGGGGCGGCTACTCCCCCGAACCCGAGACCACGTGCGGCGGCTCACTCTTCAACCACGACAACGTGTTCCACATCCACCCCATCACCGGGCAAGCCCTCCTCTACATCTCGTACTGGGACGCAGGTCTTCGCATCGTTGACGTCTCCAATCCTCCAACCATCCCAGACCCCGAAGGCATTTCGTGGCCGCAGGACTACGAAGTTGGCCGCTGGCTTGGCTGTCCCAGTGCAGACGACGGCTGGTACGGACCCAACGGCGGCGGGCACGCCAACATGACGCCTGAAGAATGGGGTGGCAGCACCGGAGCCCTCAACGGGAACGGCTGGATTCACTACGCCATCCCGTACGACCACCTCCTCTGCAACGGGGCAGCTGAAACCGACCCCGTTGAGACGTGGGACGCAGCGTGCGGCACCGGGCCCGAAGACCCCGTGTTTGGTATCAACTGGCGACACCTGACCATGATCGCCCCCGAATACGGCACCAACACCAACCACACGGGTTACATCTGGACCATCGACACCACCGACCCCGCCAAACCTTTCCTCTTGAGCAAGTGGAAACTCCCCGGTGAGAGCATCCTGCCAGACGGTACCGTTCACGAGCACCACTACATCCCCGGCGGCTACATCTACAGTCCGCACAACGGCGACACGGGTACGAACGGCCACGTCTATTGGACCCACTATCACGCTGGCAACTGGGTGACCGACCACAGCAACATTTGGAAGGACACGGTCTGGGTTGACGGTGTTCCAGCGCCTGAAGTTGGCTTCCCTGCCATCAAGGAATTTGCAGAAACCATCACCATGGGCTATTACCTTCCCTCGGGCCCGACGTGGATTGAGAATCCGAAGGAGACCTTGGGCTACGACATGGCAGACTGTTGGGCATCGTGCATGATTCCGTTTGACTGGGGACTCCAATACGACCCCCGCGGCTACCTGTTCATCTCAGAGATGGTTTCAGGCGTCTACGTGGTGCAGATGGACGAGGATCGTGATGCACGGTACCTCTACCCGCCGACGTACACGACCATCGAAGACGACGAGTGATTTGTTTCGTCACAGTTCATTGGGCACGGGCGTTTGGTCCATGTGCAAGAAGGCATAGACGGCCCACCACGTTGCGATGTCCCATGAATGGACCAGGTTGTTGATGCCCGTGGAATCATCGGTGTCCATGTACTCGATCATCGTCTCCATCGTATCGCATTCTCGGTGGTAGCAGG
>CAXGZM010000136.1:0-3977 GCA_964014165.1 uncultured euryarchaeote
GAGCAGACAGCGCCACGTTCCCGTTGCTTGGCAACCTTCTCGAGTACCAAGTCAGCCCTTACCCCGAGGGCTTCGGAACCTTGGGCAACGGCCTGGATCTGGAGATCGATGATACCGTGCCCGGCATTGACCCGAGCACCGGCAAGTACGAGCTCATCTACATGAAGAGCGATGCCACCTTGAATTTCGACTACACGACTTCGACCACCGAGCCGCTCCAGACCGACTGGATCATTGACGGCCCCACCAGCTGGGACGGCAGCACCCTTGCATCCGGCGTCACCGGACACACCACGGAGGCGTCCCCGACGATGACCTTCTGCAAGGCTGACCTTGCTTCGCAAACCGGCTGTGCGCAGGGGGAGCAGTGGCACATCACGCTGATGCTCCACGACGACAACGGCCACGCTCGAGTCATCGACGTGGTTGTCGAGACCAACGACGTGTATGCCGATGCATTCAGGCCCGAGGCCGATGCCGTCATTGACATGCGAACGGACTACGAAGACAACGTCGAGTTCATGGGCACCAAGACGGTCTCCAACGAGGAGTGGGACGTTCACCGTCTCATCCTCCAAGGCGAAGGCGATGACGCGGAACTGATCCTCCACTTCGATGCAAGTGCTTCCTCGGACGAAGACGCCCTTGAAGGAAACGGCATTGAAACCTACGAGTGGAAGGTTCTGTTTGACGCTCCGTACGGCGACGACTCGTTCAACCTCGACGGACACACGTTCACGCAAACCGCAGCAAGCGGCGGCCAGTGGTCCTACAAGTTCCAGAACGTGACCGTCGATTCCACGGGCACCACCGAGAATCAAATCCGCATTGAACTGATCGTTTACGACAGCGCAGGCAAGTTCTCCGAGAAGCACCGCATGTACTTCGTCGTCGTCCCCGATGGATTTGGCGACGAGGAGCCCGACGTGCAGTGGGACAACGCCAACTTGGACGGCACCCAGTTCGTCGACGACACCATCACCCTCACCGGTAAGGTCCTCTCGGGATCGGAGACCGGTGAAGTCTACGTTGAAGCGGCGTTCTTCCTGGACAACCTCAGTGCTTCTGCTGCCATCAAGTACCAGCTGGGCCAGCAGGACCTTTGGAAGAAGAGCGACAACCTCAGCGACGGTGAGAACTTCGAGTTAACGCTCGACATGAGCAGCTTCTACACGAACGAACCCGTCACCCGAACGGTGTTCCTGAAGTATTACGAGGGCACCTACCCCAACGAGCGATGGGTCACCGTCAAGTCGATTGAACTCAAACTCCCTGCCTGTCAGGGTCTTGAAGCCGATCAACGAGCCATCGATGCCGGTGGCGAGTTTGTTCTCGACGCCAACGGCGACTGTCAGTGGGAGGGTGCATGGTCCTACGACCCGCTTACCGGTGAGTGGACGGACAACACCCAAACCAACACCGACGGCGATGACGCTGCTGGCGGTCTCGACCCCATGATGCTCGTGATTGGTGGCGCTATCTTGTTGCTGATCGTCGGTGGTTCGCTGATGTTCATGCGAAAGGGCGACGACAAGGAAGATGCCTTTGGTGGCATGGAAGGCGCCTTTGGTGCCGACGCTTTGGACCCCACCGAGCAGTACGTGCAGCAACTCATCGCTCAAGGCTATCCTGAGGAAACAGCGAGAGCGTTTGCAGCGCAGTACGTTGGCGGTGCCGCCGCTCAGCCAGCGGCAGCGGCTCAACCTGCCGCAGCGCAACCCGCAGCAGCGCAGCCAGCAGCCGGTTACGATCAGGCGGTGTACGAGCAGTACTACCAGCAGTTCACGGCACAGGGCTACGACGCAGCGACGGCTGCAGCCTACGCACAGCAGTACGCCATCCAATACGCTCAATCGCAGCAATGAGGCACGAGACGGGGAGGGTTTCCCGTGTCCGATGACCTTGAGCGACTGGGCCGACAGGCACGGCTCGCAACTTGGATGGGCATCGTGGGTCTACCCCTCGGACCGGTCATGGGCTCGGGCTTGCTGATCGGCTTGCTCGGCTTTGCGCTGAACCATCACGTGTGGGAACAAGGAGCATCGATGCCTGATCATCCGCTCCATGCCAAGGTCCGACGCGGCTTTGGTTGGTGCACAGCAGCGGTCGTGTTGCCGATGCTCATGATGATCGCAGGGGGCGTGGTTTACGTCGTCCGCTCATCGCTGTGAATCCACAGCGTCGGCCGCAGGAGGCCGTCCGTCAGCAACGGGTGTCCCTTCCTCAGCGCCACAGACCTGCGAATTGCAAGTCATTCCTCTTCGTAGGCTTCCAGGAGCGGGCCTTCCTCGATGGGAATAGCGCCTTCTGCATCTGCATGGGACGCAAAGTCCGGAAGGCGCAACCGCCAGTTCTTGGGCAGCCGCGTGCCGTTGTCAATGATCTTGAGCATGCGTTCCTGCCAAGCCAGGGGCTTTCGCTGCATGATGTACATGTAGAGCACCGAGGTGCGAATTTCCTCGTCCATGACCGTGTAGCCGGTGGCGGCCTCGAAATTCATGGCTCGGAGCAGATTGAAAGCGGGACGGTTGATGATTTGGAACCAACGTTTGGCATTTCGTGAACACACCAGAATCACGATGAGGATGGCAAGGGTGTTGAAACACAAGCTGACGATGTTGAAACTCTCGGGCCGCATTCCCTGGAGGAGGATCATGAGAATGAGCAGGAAAGGAAGGGTTGTGATGAGGAAAATGAAATTCTGCGACATCGGTGGCTTGACCATCTTCTTACGAATGGCTTGCCAACCATCGTGGTGCCGTTCGTAGGGCTTGAAGATGTCTTGCGGTTGTTGCGCAGCAGCTGCCCGAACCAACTGAAGCAAACTGTTGATTTTCCTGAATTGGGTCATGCCGACGTCCATGTTGTCGTCCAAGATGGATTGGAGGCGTTCCTGAGCGAGGCTGTACTCGCCCATGTCGGCGAGAATCGACGCTATCTCGACCACAGGCGTGACCTCGCCGGGAGCGACGTCCCTGCAGGATTGCCACCAGTGGAGGGCATCGTGAAGCATGCCCAAGTCATCGGCCATCAAGCGTCCACCTCGAACCCACATGTCCATGCGGCTCGGGTCAGCGGCTACGATCTTCTTCACCGCAGCCAGGGCCTGCGCGGCTTGGGTCATGGTGGGTGGGGTCGGTGCCGGGGGAAGGCAAGCCTCAACGTAGACCGACCACGCTTCAAGGTGTTCGGGGTCAAGCGACGTCGCCTTTTTTGACTCGGCCTTTGCTCGCTCTCGGTCTCCTTCATCAAGGGCTTCAAGCGCATTGAGGTAATGCGATTCTGCGCTCATGAATTCACGTCCACTCAATCTTCCTTGCGTTCAAACGAACGAGGTGCTCTGAAATCTCGGGGGGGTCGGTTGTGTGCGTGACCTGAGCGCTTCCCTTTGGCGCGACGGAAGCCTCCGTCTGACGGCCCACGGCGTTGAGGGCTTCGTCCGGTGCGCTGGCCATCTCCACCTGCTCTCCGGTCGCCGCCTCGGAACCCGCGGTTGCCGCCATCGCTACGCTGACCACCGTAAGAGGAACGTCGATCACCACCGTCTCTTCGGTCGCCACCTCGGAATCCACGGTTGCTGCCACCGTCTCTTCGGTCGCCGCCACGTTCACCTCGGTCGTTTCGGTAGCCACCTTGTTGACGGCCGCCTCGATTGTTTCGATACCCGCCGCCTTGGCGCCGGTCGTCTCTTCGGCCGCCGTACGAGGGTCGTCCTCCACCGCGTTGGCCTCCGCCTCCGCCTCCGGGTCGTGGAGCACCGCACCGATTGCATTCGGTTCGGAAAGAGAAATTCACGTTGTTGCAACCGGAACAGGTCCAATCGTTGTCGTTGAAGGTTCCACCACCTCGTTGGCTACCGTTGGAAGAACGTCGATCGCCGCCTCGGTCACCTCGGTCGTTTCGGTAGCCACCTTGTTGACGGCCGCCTCGATCGTTGCGATAGCCGCCTTGTTCCCGGCGTTGTCCTCCACGGTCGT
>CAXGZM010000137.1:0-3872 GCA_964014165.1 uncultured euryarchaeote
GTCCTGGTCGCAATCGGTCCGAAGGCTGGCCTCAAACGCCCCGTTCCCTCCTTGCTTGGTGTCGGTTTGGTACGTCCAGGTGAAGTTGTCCTCGGGCGCCACCGTCGGTGAGGTGTGGCTCCAGTAGCGTGAACCGCTTTGCCATGCAGCGTCCCGCGTGTCGAACCCGCTGTTGGGCAGGTAGTTTCGGTTCCAATTGCCGTCGTTGCTGCCCCACGAAGCATAGCCCATCACGCCAGAGACGTTCGTGACAAATTCGGTTTCTTCGTCGAAGAGAACGGGCAGGCCCATGGCGCCGAGGGTGGTGTTGGCTGCGTACAAGTCGTCGTTCCAGAACTTGTAGCCGGAATCGTTGCGGTTGGTGGCCAGGTCCAGCACGAAGGTGCCTTGTTCACCGAGGCTTTGGTTGGCGCGCTCAATGAGGTCGAGCGCCGTTTCCACCGTGTAGCCGGTGAGGCGTGTCACGAGGAAAAAACCGTACTTGGACCGGGTAAACGGTTCCATGGCCTTACCAGCCAAGGGGCCGTAGTCGTGGGTTCCCCAGTAGTTACTGCCGATGGTGCCGTTGTAGGCGCCTCCGAGCAGGGACAGTTCTTGGTCAAAGCTCGCCTTGTCGTTTCCACCTGAGACGCGAAGTGGAATCCCCTTTGTGGTGACGAGGTAGTTGAGGCTGTTCACTGAACTCCGATTTTGCAACATCTCGAGGAACGGCGTCGCAAAGTACGTGTTGAACTGATTGCGGTTGACGGTTTCTCCCGTCGGTGTACCGGACTGGTTGAACACGAACACGCGGTCGAGGGTGATGTTCCTCGCAGCAACGAAGGCCCACCCGATGGTTTTGCTTTCCTCCGAGAGGTTGTTGATCAGCACACCGACGTCGCTGTAGTCAATGACGCTCTCGTAGGTGAACCCCTCGGGAACGGCGACGGTGGGCCAGGGCGTCCGGTTCCATACATCCGGCTGTTCCCCCACCAAGAAACCGCTGAACATCCCCTGCTCGTCCAGCACAGCAGATGACGAAGGCGGTTGTTGAGCCGTGGGAGTTGGCGGGACCAGCGACAAGAGCAGAAGCCCGACGAAAGCGATGCTCAGCGCCTTCGTCGACATGATGTTTGCACCGCGAGATTGATTTTAGCCGTATCGCCTTGATGCCCGCTTGCTCGGAGCGCTCGGCCGCCGTGTTTTGGCCTGTTTCATGAGATTCCGGCGCAGATAATATGTAGGGTCGCCTCATCTCAGAACCGATGGCCGAACTCTACATGGCACGAACGTGCAAGCACGGCGTCCTCCGAGTGATGGGTGGCGATGTTTGGAATCACAGCGGCGACGTGCTCATCACGCCCGCCAACAACCGCCTTTCTGGGCGCGAAGGCTTGGACGCCATGATTCATCAAAAAGCGGGGAAAGAACTCACGCAGGTCACCCGCAACATCTGTTTGGACATGCGCAAAATCAACGCTCCACCGTGCGCTGTCACCAAGAACGTCGTCACCGAGCCGTTCGCTCTGGAAACCAACTACAAGCAAATCATCCACGTCGTGGGCCCGGACTGCCGTCGCCCAAACCAAGACGAATCTCGCCGTGAACTCCTTGCAGAAACCTACGCCAACCTCTTCGCCACCATCGAAGAGATGGGCGACGTTGCTTCGGTGGTCTCGCCGCCGATCTCAATGGGCGTGTTCGCCTACCCTCACCGCGAGGGCGCTCGCCTGACGTTGCAGGTGCTGCTGGAGATGATGGACGGCGAGAAGGACTACGGTATCCGAAACTACACCATCGTGGTCAAAGAAAAGAACTTCATCAGCAACATGCGAACCGTCTATCGCGAGGGTGAGGATCAGTTCCCCGGCGTGGACACCACGATGCAGGACTCAGGACGCTAATCGAGAATCGATTCGGTCCAACTTTTCATCGAGGGACGTTCGTTCGTCGTTGACTTTCGTCAGGGAAGCGCTTTCGAGGTTTCGTTCAACGGAGAGTTTCATGCGCTTGACTTCGTTGATGCGTTGCGTTCGGTCTTTGGGACGGTTGACAGCGCTCCGCATGCTCATCAACCACTCTTCAAGCAGCGCAGCGCCCCACTCGGCCACCCGAAGTTCACTCGAGAGGTAGATGCTTTGTCGGCGATGTTGAAACCGTGTCTTCCCGTCACTCGTCCGAATCCCCTGGATGGACCCGGGGTTCCACGTTTCAAGCGGGACGTGCAGGTGCTGCTGAATGATCAACGAACCGTCGCTGTCGAGGAGGAAATCAGCGACCAACACGCTGGAAGAGAGACGAATGAGAACTTGGACAATGTCGTCGTGGTTGGCCCAATCTGAAATGCGAACCGGGCGTTCGCCCCAGGTTTCCTCACACCAAACTTCAATCGCCATGTTGTGGGGGTGCATGGTTGATTAGCGACGCCAACCCTCCATCAAGGTTTGTCCCTTCTACCTGCCTTGCGACGGTATCAATGTTCAAGACAGAACAGCGCGTCGGTGGGTCATGGTGGGCTCTTGGGGTTCGGTTCAGGCCAACTGGACCCTCGTGTTTGCCCTCCTCATTGGCTGGTATGTTCTCATCAAAACATGGGAGAGAAACGGAACGCTTGACCGCTGGAACGCCACGCGGGCCCTTGGCATCGTTCTGATGGTCCGAACCCAACGAGGACAACGCTTCCTTGACTGGATGGCCCGGCCGAGGACGTTTTGGAGGGCGTACGGCGAAGTTTCCCTGTGGGTATGTTCGGTGGCGATGTTGATGGTCGGGTTGGTTGTGCTGTTGGCTTTCATCACTTCACTGATCTCTCCGCCGACCGCCACACCGCCGTCCGCCAGCGAACTCGTTGCCGTCCCCGGCATCAACCCGGTGATACCTCTTGGCTGGGGCGTCGTCGCATTTGTCGTGTCGCTGGTGATTCACGAATTCGGGCACGGTTTGCTCGCCCGAGGCCACGGCATGCGCGTTCGATCGTTTGGCCTGCTTCAACTCGGCCCCTTGCCGCTGGGAGCCTTTGCTGAGCCTCAATCCGACGAACTGATGCGCGCACCTCGCCGAGAACGACTTCGCATGTTTGCTGCAGGTCCAGCAACCAACCTGTTCGCGGCGTTCGTGATGTTTCTGCTGCTGGGCGGTCTTGCAACGCAACTCGTTGCGGAAGAGGAGTACGTCCACGTGCAAGGCATCGTGCTGGAAGGCGGTGCCGACCAGGCCGGCATGCAGCCGTGGGACACGCTCATCTCCATCAACGGCGAGCCCGTGCACACCACCGATGACTTCCGCAACATTTTGGCTGGCTATGCCAGCAACCAGACCGTCGATCTCGTCGTCGTCCATCAAAACGGAGAGCGAGAAACCCTTCAGGCCACCTTCGGCGACAAACATCAGCACTACCTTGACCTCGGGTACAGCGAGGAGCTGCTTGCCAGCCTTGACGTGCTGCCCGGTGATCCCTTCCTTGGGGTTGAGGGCCTTTCTGAGGGCACGGCTGGCATTGATCGTCTCGCCGGACCCCTGTCCCCACGGTTTGAAGGCACGTGGGGTCAACGAGCCCTTTCCATGCCGTTCCACCTTCTCACGGTCCTCGTGATTCCGTTTGAGATGGGTGGCGTCGCTATTCATCCCTTCGAAGAAGCGTTGATGGTCGCAGGGGACGGTGGCGTCGGCAGCCTCCTTGGAACCGACGTCTTGATGTTCTTCACCCATCTTTTGTTTTGGCTCATGTGGGTCAACATTTTGCTGGGTTTCACGAACCTCATCCCCATGGTGCCCTTTGACGGTGGCCACATGCTGAGGGACATGCTTCATGCGTTCTTGAGCGGTGTGAAACGCATCGGGCGGAAACTCAAGATGTGGGACTTGCATCCCATGTGGGTGGACCATCTTTCGAC
>CAXGZM010000138.1:0-3845 GCA_964014165.1 uncultured euryarchaeote
AGGTGGAGGTTGGCGTGAGTTGGAAGATGCGGGCGGTCGGCCACGGTGAAGGTGAGCGGTGTTCGGGGGGCGACATCCCGGCTGTCAAATTCCTCGACGGAACTGCTCACCAGCGTGGGCGGGACGTTGTCAAACAGGAAGGTGAGCGAACTGGGAAGCGAACTGACCACGCTCTGGCCTCGGAGCGGAACCACCTCAACCCCAATCGTCATCGACGTTCGCCCTGTTGGAACCGTGTAGGGGAACAGGGCGACACCGTCTTGGAGCAATGTCGTGGTCGCATATTCGTTGCCGTCGACGAGGAACCGAACGAGGGTTTGTCCCGATCTCGGTAGACCTTCGGTGGTGTTCTCAAAGCCCAATTCCACTTCGAGGTGGACCACCTCACCGGCCCGTAGATAAGGATACTCAGCGGAGGAACGGATGCCGCTGTTGGAAAGAATGGACCACGACTTGATCTCCACGTCGTTTTCTACGCCGTTGTCAAGCCCCAAACCGAACACCTTTGAGACCGGCAAGAGCGGCCCTGAGGAGGAAATCAAGCTCACGGACATGGTCGCAGCCGCTTCGTCGTCCCATCCGTCTGGGAAGCGGAAATGGTGGCTGACCTCGAGGAATTGACCCGAGCCAACGACGGAAATTGAACCCGAGGTGCCCTCGTCAAACCAAAGCAGCGCAGTGCCGGAAGCCGCACAGGCAGCGATGGAGGTTGACGTGATGGGGAGCGACGCAACGGGGCATCGGAGTTTGGATTGCTGTTGAGCACCCGCAACGTGCAACTCGACCAACCAAGATGACTGTTTGGCGTGTGTTAGCGCATCGGTGATACCCAGCGGCGTGAAGTCAAAACTGGCGGTTGATTCAATCCAGTCCACACCCGGCACCAGCGTGTCGGTGACGTTGTTCACCACGAGATCGAGGGCTTTGACCGAGGCTTGGGATGCCATGTCCATGACGCCCAACGCCACCGATCCTGTTCCGTCAAGACGAAGGGGCAGACTCACGGTGCGTTGGCCAAGGGTAGGTATGGCCGACGAAAGGGCGTGATTGAGGCCCAAGACGAGCGGATGCCCTGCGTTGAGGCTCATGCTGACTTCAGCGTCGTAGGGTGCAAATACACCACCAAAGAGCAGGTCCTCGGAAGAGAGGGAGGAGCCGATGCGAACTTCAACGGTGGCCATTGGGAGTCCAGCAGGACCGTGTTCGGGAGTGGCTTGTCCAAGCGCGTTGTTGAGCGTCGTCAGTTCGTTGGCCGTTAGAGAAACGATCGCCAAATCGTTGATGTTGGGCAGATTACGACTGAGAATATCTTGACCGTTGACGGCCATGGCCAGGAAGGGACTGGCAAGGGTACCGGAAGGCGAGGCAACGGCAAAGGAAAAAGCATGCACACCTCGGGTGGGCACGGCCACCTCAAGGGAGGCTGCACTGGCAGGCTCGATGGGCTGAATGACCCACTGTTCATCGGTGACCAGGGTATTTTGGAGGCCGAGAACGCCATGACCGGCCCCGTCGAGCGACCACTCGTTGGCACCGTCCAACCCCACATCAAGGCGCACGCCATCGGGGACGGAAGTTCGCACCAATTCAACTTGGAAATCACTCCATGTGAAGGTGCTGCCACCGGTGGCGTTGATCATCCGGAACTGCACCAAGTAGGCGGGTCGTTGAAGCTGCAGTTGACTCACGGGATCGAGCGGGGCCCACGACGACCCCCCGTCGGTGCTGTACTGAAGGATGCCTGTCCCGGTGTGAGTGCTGTTGACATCGATCGCTGAAAACCCACCCCGAAGGTGGTATGTATCGGACAAGACCGTCGCTGAACTCGAGATGGCGCCGTTTGACCAACTGCCACCCTGAATGGTCCATCCTTCGTCGGTTGGGTCGCTATCAAAGGACTTGTGGAGATGGCCGTTCAGCGACCAACTTCGAATTTCCGACGTTTCTCCGTCGGGTGCCTCTTTCATGTGGACTTTGAAGCGGAGAAGTGGGTGGGCGTTCACGTCGATCATGCCCAAATCCGCCCACGTGCTCGTTAGCCGCTCAAACCCGGGAACGGGATTGGACGTGGTGGCATCAAGGACCTGCCACTCAAACACCGAACCGGGATAAATTCGGGCGTCCATGTGCAACAGGCCGTGAGCCAAGGCTTCACCTCGGCCAAGCAGGGTTGGGCCAAACACGTCGGATGTCCAGTTTCCCTCGCCGTTTCCAGAACCACCGCTGGGCGTGATGACAATGTCGTCCACCCACGCCGTGTCCGAACCGGAATTGACACTCCCGTCCTTGACGTATTTCCAAGTGAGGGTTTGAGCCGTGGCAGGGATGCTGAAAGCTTGCTGACTGTTGCTTACGGTTCCCGACCAGCGATAGCTGTAGCCACTGTAGCGTGAGCAACCCGTGTTGTCGATGCAAAACAGCAGGTAGTCAAAACTGCTTTCGGACGACACACTGTAGTGGAAGGTCCCCGTTGAAGCGGGCAACTGCGACACGTCCAGCGTCATGGCGGATTCTTGGTTGTGACTGATGGTTCCGGCCTTGGCGAGTTGCGCACCACCTAGACGGGTGTCTGCACGCACCGCCCAGTTGGAGGTGCCTGTGAGACTCCATTCCGGTCCGAAACTCCCTGCTTCAAAATCATAGGACCAATCCTGCGGCAGGATTTGAAGTGAGGATTTGTTGACATCCATGCCGTCGTACACGGCGTTCCTGTCAAAGTCACCAACGTCCGTCAAAACGGAGCCCATGGGATTGTTGAGCGTGCTGGCTTCGATGTCAAGGTCGAGGGATTTGATGGCGTGGCCGTCGGGGACACTGACCTCCACCCGTTGGTTGGCACCGTCAGGCCATGAACCGATGGTGAGGGTCTGGAGCTGTCCAAGCGGCGTGGACGACTCCACGGCGGGGGTCGCAAGCGCTGCAGGCTGGGAAGGGTGAGTCAACGGAACCAAGGACAGGAGGAAAAGGAGGACCAAACCGAAGGCCAGCGTGCCAGCGCGGCGGTGGGTGCTCATACTGCGACCACGCCCCTTCAAGGTCTAAAGGGTTGGGCCGCCGGGTCTTGCCTTGCTCCGTGCGAAAGTCAATAGATGGCGGACCAAAGGTACGCGCATGGACGTTGAAGCATTGAAAGCGGAAGCGGGCAAAGCAGCATGCGAGTACGTCGCTGAGGGGATGAACGTCGGCCTCGGAACGGGTTCGACCGTGAAATACACCATTCTTGAGCTGGGCCGCCGAGTGCGCGATGAGGGTCTCAACATCGTTGGCGTGCCGACGTCAATCGCCACACGCGACCTGGCATTGGAAGTGGGCATCCCGCTTGCAGACTTGGACGACCTTGACGGGCTTGATGTGGTCATTGACGGCACCGATGAGTTCGATCCTGCCTTTCAACTCATCAAAGGTGGCGGGGCGGCGTTGCTACGAGAAAAGGTGGTGGCACAATCCTCCAAGCGGATGGTCGTGGTGGCCGATGACAGAAAGCAGGTGAGCACGTTGGGTGCATTTCCGCTTCCCATTGAAGTCACTCCGTTCTCCCACAACACCACTCGGCGAGCCATTGCTGAACTCCTTGCCTGTGAGGTCGTGATGCGCGAAATAGACGGAGCGCTGCTGACCACCGATAACGGGAACTACATCGCTGATGCACACACCGGACCCACCCTTGATGATCCAACACGTACCGAGGCTGCCGTTCTGGCGTTGGCGGGTGTGGTTCAAGTTGGCCTGTTTACCGACATGTGCGACGTGGTCGTGATGGCGTCCGGCGACGGCATCACCGTTCTTACCAAGCAGGATTGAACCTGTTTTCAGAACCGTCTTGCATGAAGCGTTAAATAGACGGG
>CAXGZM010000139.1:0-3832 GCA_964014165.1 uncultured euryarchaeote
CTTAGGGGTATAGCACCTCATTGGTAATGAGGAGGTCGCGAGTTCAAATCTCGCCGGTGGCTCCACACTCCCTCTTGTTGAACACTCGCGGAACGGCGCTTTCCCTCGCCTTGAGACCTCAATGTATAAGAGGTGATTTTCCAAATTTCCCTGTGAGAAGGCAACTTCTCAGATGGGATGCACATGGAGCGAAAGCAACAAACAGAGGACATGCAACGACGGGTGAAGGAACTTCAACTCCAGGTTGACGAATTGAAAGAATTGGTGAACACGCTGTTGAGCGTGATCGTTGAGGAGCCGGACGGTGTTCACAGCGGTGCAGCACCGACCCTCCCGGGTCAAGGCATGATGCAAGTCTGCATGTGATCACCCTTTGATGACCGCAAGCGGATTCATTCGTGCCACGGGACGAGCCAAGTTTGCTTTCGCAGTCAAGGCAATCACTTCGTCCACGTCTTTGTAGGCGTCGGGGGCCTCCTCTGAAAGCACGTTGGGCGTCGAAGCGTGAACCCGAACGCCCTGTTCCTCCAACATTCGCTTGAGTGCCTTCCCGTCTTGGGTTTTCTTTGCTTGACTTCTTGAGAGGGCTCGTCCTGCTCCGTGGCACGATGAGCCAAAAGCTGCGTTGCTCCCTTCCGTTGCGCCTGCCATGATCCACGACCCGTTGCCCATGTCGCCGGGAACAACAACGGGCTGGCCGGTCATGGAAAACTGAGACCCAATGTCGGGGTGGTCGCCTCCAAATGCCCGCGTGGCGCCCTTTCGATGGACGCAACATGAGCACGACTTGCCGTGAATGACGTGCGTTTCCATTTTGGCAATGTTGTGAGCGACATCGTACAGGGTTCTCGCCTCACCGTCAACGCCCAGCTCAAGCTTAAGCACGGTTCGCAAACGGTCGGCCAACACAGCTCGGTTGGCGAAGGCGAAATTTGCAGCAGCGTTCATCGCATCGAGGTACGCCTGACCTTCCTTGGAATGGACGGGTGCTGCAGCCAGTTGTCTGTCGGGAAGTTCGTACCCCCATGTTTCGTTCTGCCAAATCCCTTCGGTGAGTTTGTAGGACGCCTCAAGTTTCCGAACATGGTCCGTGCACACCTGGTGGCCCAGACCACGGCTACCCGAGTGAATCATCGCCACGACCTGGTCTTCGTAGAGGCCCCACGCCTTCGCCGTCGCTTCGTCAACCACCTGGCCTACGGTTTGTAACTCAAGAAAGTGGTTTCCACTCCCAAGGGTTCCCAGCGACCGAAGCCCTCGTTCCCTTGCTCGTTGCGACAGGTTCGCCTCGTCTGTGTTGAGCACGCCTTGGGATTCGAGGTGGCTCAAATCTTCATGGAGACCGTATCCCAAGTCAACGGCTGCATGGGCTCCACGCTGCAACAATTCGTTGAGGTCTTGGTGGTTGATGTCCACCCCGCCTTTTCCGGAGCCGCCGGCTGGTATTCGTCCGGCGAGCCGGCCGGCAAGTTTCTTCAGGTTGGGGATGTCCTGTGCGGTTGCATCCAGAGCAAGAAAGCGAACGCCACAGTTGATGTCAAAGCCCACGCCGCCGGGAGAAATCGCACCTCCAAGTTCACCCGCTTCGATGTCGGTGGCGACCACACCACCGATGGGGAAGCCGTAGCCGTAATGCCAGTCAGCCATCGCCCATGCATCCCCCACGATGCCCGGTAGAGCGGCGGTGTTGACGAGTTGTTCCGGTCCTCGGTCGTCGGCGTGTCGCTTCATGTGGGCAGCATCGGTCACCAACCTCGCATCGGTTTTCATCATGCCGTGGGCTTTGATGCGCATGGTGCCGTCACCCTCATCGACGAGGTGTTGGCGCCACGTGGGTTCCATGGTGATGCCTTCAAGGTGTGAGATTTGAGGCTTTTTGCTCACGATTCACGGTTCCTGCCAACACAGCCTTGAAGGGGGGCCTCCACTTGGCAAGCCTGTTCACCTCTCGGAGTTGATTCCATGTCGTTGCCAGCCATTGACCTCGCTGTTTTCCACGAAAACGGCTACGTTCGCAAGCAATGTCGTGTTACATCCCTTTGGTTTTGGACCACCGACGCTGACCGGGACACCTGCGGGGACACCTCGGAAGACGAATACACTTTCATCGGCGCACCGCTCATCAGCGGCTTTGACCAACGTGGAAAAGCCCTCAAAGACGCCATGCGGGAGGCGTTTCTTGGCTATTTTGAGAACCAGGAACACACCCGGATTGACCCCTATCCGGTATTGGCAAGATGGCGTGACGACATACACCTCACGATTGCTTCCATCGCTGATTTTCAACCCCACGTCACCTCCGGTGCCGTTGATCCGCCCGCCAATCCTCTGGCCGTCTCCCAGCCGTGCATTCGTTTGACGGATGTGGATGCCGTAGGTCGATCCGGGCGACATTTGACCACGTTCGAAATGATGGCGCATCACGTGTTTAACCGCCCCGATGAGGGATTGAACATCTATTGGATGGAGGCATGTGTAGAACATTGCCATCGCATGCTCACCGAGACCTTCGGCATTGATGCTGGTGAAGTCACCTACGTTGAAAATCCATGGTGCGGTGGTGGCAATGCCGGCGCAGCGGTGGAGGTGATCGTGGGTGGGCTCGAACTGGCCACGTTGGTGTTCATGGACATGGAAGAACATCCCGACGGTGACATCGAACTGAAGGGCGATATGTACCGCACCATGCCGTTGCAAATCATCGATACCGGGTACGGTCTTGAACGCTTTTGCTGGGCTGCTGCTGGTACACCCACCATTTACGAAGCCATCTATCCCGAAACGGTCACTTGGCTCAAAGAACTCGCTGGATTCGACCAAGTTGCAAACCGCTGGCCGTCCTTGGATCTCGACGGATTGCTGAGTGAGATGTCGCGATTGAACGGCATCATGAACATCGAAGCGGGGGTTGACGGCGACCATCTTGTCCACCTCTTCTTGACCAAGCTCAACGAGCGCGGTGTGGACATCACGGCCGAACAATTCTCCTCCGTCACTGAACCGCTGGCGAACATCTACGCCATCCCCGATCATCTCCACGCGTTGTGCAACATGCTCGGTGATGGCTTGGTCCCTTCCAATGCCAAAGCCGGTTATTTGGCACGCATGCTCGCACGTCGCGTGTTGCGGATGCGAGATGAACTTGGCATCGATGTTTCGCTACCCGATCTGGCCAGCCATCATCTGAAGGTCAACTTGGGCGGCCAGCTCAACAAACAAACAGAGGGGGGGCTGCTCACGATTCTTGCTCTTGAAGAGGAGCGCTATGCGGAAATGCTTCGCAAGGGCACCAACGTCATCCAAACTCAACTCAAATCGGTTCCAAAATCCAGTGAGTCCATCCCCGACGAACACCTGTTCACCATGAACGACTCCCACGGTCTCGCACCCGACATGGCGATCACGCTCGCACGGAATGCCGGTTGGTCGCATGTAGCCCTGCGAACTGGATTTTCTGCAGAAATGGCCGAACGCCATGCCCGGTTGGCAAAGGAAGCCGCCAGCGTTGCCTCAGGATCGACCAGCACCCTTGACGTCGCCTCTCTTCCAGCGACGGCGAGCCTGTACTACGATGCTGTCTACCAGCCGGTCTTCGACGCCAAGGTCCTCGCGTGCATGGCCTCCGACGGCCAGGGGCCCGAAGGTTCAACCCACGCCGTCGTCCTTGACTCAACGCTCTTCTATCCCGAAGGTGGTGGGCAAGAGGCCGACCATGGGACGTTGGTTCAGGGAGACTCAACCGTTGAGGTGCTGGATACGCAAAAGTTCGGTGACGTCATCGTCCACTTCACCAACCAGCCCGTTGAGGTTGGCTCCTCGGTGCAAGGCTGCC
>CAXGZM010000140.1:0-3829 GCA_964014165.1 uncultured euryarchaeote
GTCGAACATCATCACGACGTCGTGAACGATGTTGACCAAACGGAACGCCCACACCACCACGGCGATGGCCACGACGAACTGAAGGATGCCCGGCAGGAAGCTGGCGGCGAGCTCGGGCATGAGCACGGGTGAACCCACCCGCTCCATGTCGTCGATCATGATGCCGATGAGCACGTAGGCCAAGCCGACGCCGACGGCGGTGCCCAAGGCTTTGTCCGAGTCTTGAACGGTCTTGCCCTTGATGGCTTCGGAGCGGATGATGGTTCCCAAGACGGTGGGAGCGAACCGCATGGTCAGCACGCGAACGATGAAAATCATCACCAGCAGACCGAGAACGGCCAGCAGCGTGTAGTTCGTGAAGCCGAAGAATTCGTTTCGAAGGGCTGAATCAGCAGCGGGGTTCCACAGGCCGTCCATGGTGAGCCCAGCGGGTCATTTGGGTTGTTTTTTCCGCTTTGAGCGGTTCAGTTGGGTGCTCGTTTGCTGAAGCAATTTCTCTCCGCTGGCACGAACGCTTGAAGAAGTGAAACGAAGTGGCCCAAACGATAGCATGACGACCGCCGCGCCCGTTGCACTTCGCTCCACTGCTCCTCGTCCCACCTTGGGTTTCCTCATCGTTCTCCCGCTGCTGCTTTCTTTTGCAGCACCGGTCGCTGAAAATGCCTACGCACAGGAACCCGTCACCGGGGACACGCCCGAGGACGTTTGGTCGGATGATTACATCAACATGATTTTCCCGTGGGCGCCCGCCAACGATGACATTCTCCAGTTCAAGCAATACCACACCTACGAGACGATGAAGACGCGGATGATGCGCCTGGCCGAGGACAACCCGGACATCTTCGAATACCACGAAGGCATGAACGGCGGCACCAACGCTCGTGGAGAAGAAGTGACGGCGGATGCGTACGAAGGCTGGTATTACGGCCATTCCTCGCCCTGGATGAAAATCACGCAGGACGTGCAGGGCGGCGATTACAACGCCTTCGTCGGTGACAACGGCAACTACGCTGACCGCCACGACGTGATGATCGTCGGCAACCATCACGCTCGCGAGTGGATGTCGTACGAAGTGCCCATGATGCAACTCGAAGTCATTGCGTTTTCCTACGAAAACATCGGCTACGACAACGACGGGGACGGCCTCGTGGACGAGGACACCTGGGGTGACTCCAACGGCGACGGCCAGCTCGACGACGACGGCGACTGCCTTGCCATGGCGGCTGAATTCCAGGATTCCAACGGCGACGGCACGGCGTGCGGACCCGGCGACCTCGGCGTGGACGAGGACTACTCAGAACAGTTCATCACCGACCTCGTCAACTCCCGTGAGATTTACCTCATCCCCATGCTGAACGTGGACGGCAACATCTACGACCGAGAGGTGTTCTGTCCTGCCCCTGCTTGGGAATCCTGCCCCTCCGGTGGATGGCGAAAGAACCTGCGGGACAACACCTTCACGGGCGTCACGCCCCTCCCCGATTTGAACGAAGAGGTGGACGAGGACTGCGACGGCGTGGACCTCAACCGCAACTATCAGTTCGAATGGGGAGCGCCGCTGGGCGCGACCGGACCGCTGATTCCGGGTACATGCTCGCCGGCCGAAGGCGAACTGGACGGTTCAAACAACGACGTCTACAACGGACCGGTGGACGACCGGGACAACGACGGTGACGGGCAGGTCAACGAAGACCACGTTGACGGAAAAGACGACGACGCTGACGGCGTGACCGACGAAGACTGGTGGGGTGGTAACTCCGAACCCGAGACCAAGTTCATCCAGGACATGACCGAGATGAACGACGACACCGGCGACGGTGCCAGCGAATTCAAATCCACGCTGACCCACCACTCCTACTCCGAACTCATTCTGTGGCCGTGGGGACACTGCACCGACTGTCAGAGCCCCGACCATGCACAACTTGAGTACCACGGCCAGCAGATGGCTGACATGACGCAGTACGCCAACCTCCAATCCTCTTCCCTCTACCCGACCTCGGGCGACTTCTGCGACTGGCACTACGGCGTGCACGGTTCGTACTGCTACACGTCCGAAATCGGCACGGCCTTCCACCAGCGACCCGAGGACATCGACCACATCGCCGTTCGCAACCTCGGTCTTGGCTTCTACATCGCCGAGATCGCCGACAATCCACGAGAGCGTGCCGACCTTGAAATCGCTAACATCTCCCAGCAAAACTACCTCAAGCAACCGTCGATGGTCGAGATTCCAGAAGAGGGCGACATCCCGGTTGAACTCTGTGTGTCCAACCAGTTCCCCTACAGCACCAAGGACACGGTCGTTCAGTGGCGTCAGGTCAAACCAAGCCGCATGCAGAGCGACTTCGGTCCACGAGAGTGGTCCACCACACCGTGGGAAAGCACGGGCGTCTCGATGGTGGAGGGGGGTTGTTCCCTGTCCGCCGGCAACGGTACGTTGTTGCGAGCCATGCTGCCGGTTTCTGAAACCGCCACGGGTCAAGTCCACTACAAAGCCACGGTGTCCACGCTCGGCGGTGCTGACCTCTATCAGTACCCAGCTGAGGGCGACTACTACGTGCTTGAAGTGAATTACCGAGCCGCATTCGGCAGCGTGTTTGGTGCCTTTTTCACGTTCTCGCTCGTGGCCACCTTTGTTTGGGGTGGTTTGGCGGTCGCCCTGCGCATCATGCTCAGCGATGAGGATGAAGACAAGGTCTACGAATCTGACCTACGGAACGAACCCATCCAAGTCGGCCAACTCGGGGAGGACTGAGGTGGTCGCATGGGAGAAAGCGACCAGTTCAACGGCCGTCTCGGCCTGATTTTTGCCTCCATCGGTGCCGCCATCGGCACCGGCAACATCTGGCGTTTTCCTCGCATGGTGGGTGCCAACGGCGGAGGTACCTTCCTCATCCCTTGGTTGATTTTCCTGTTCGCCTGGTCCATTCCACTCGTGATTGCCGAATACGCCATGGGGAAGCGAAGCCGTACCGGAACCATCGGAACCTTCCGTATTTTTGCCGGTCGACGGTTTGCCTGGATGGGGTTGTGGACGGCGTGGATTTCAACCGCCATCGGCTTCTACTACGCCGTGGTTTCCGGATGGACGCTGAAGTATTTCCAGCTCGGCATCACCGGTGCACTGAGCGGCGACAAGGTTGACACCACCGAAGTGTGGAATGCGTTCCTGCAGTCGCCCGGTCAGGTCATTTTCTTCCAGTTCCTCGTGATTCTTTTGGTCTTGGGCACCATTTGGAAGGGCGCAAAAGCCATTGAAAAGGTGAACTTCTACCTCATGATCTCGCTGTTTGCGCTGCTCTTCCTCACGCTCTTTCTCTCGCTTTGGATGGACCTCAGCGACGGGAGCCTCGACGGCGCCCTGTTCATGTTCACGGTGGACTTCGACATGTTGTTCGAGCCGGAAGTGTGGATCAACGGCCTGTCACAATCAGCGTGGTCCTGTTCGGCCGGCATGGGCATGTGCATCACCTACGCCGTTTACATGAGCAAGGACGAGGACACGGTGCTCAATGCGTTCACCATGGGACTTGCCAACAACAGCATCTCCATCATCGCCGGTCTGGCGGTGCTTTCGGCCATCTTTGCGGTCAACCCCGACCCCTTGGCCACGGTGACCGGCGGCTCCTCTGCCATCACCTTCCTCGCCCTTCCCGAAGTGTTCGCTCAGGCGCCCGGTGGGGCCATTGGACCGCTCATCATGACGGCGATGTTCTTCCTCGCCCTGTCCTTTGCCGCACTGACGTCGATGATCTCCACCGTTGAACTCTGTGTTCGCAACTTCGTTGACCACGGCTACGAGCGAGAGCGCTCCGTGCTCATCACCGGT
>CAXGZM010000141.1:0-3819 GCA_964014165.1 uncultured euryarchaeote
CGTCCCGACGCCAAATCTCAGGTCACCCTGATGCACGGTGATGACGGTCAGCCGGTCTACGCCGATAACGTCGTGATCGCCGTCCAGCACATGGACATGATCGCCGAACACGGCTCCGAAGAAGCCGAGCAGGCGTTCGTTCGAGAGCAAGTGATCGAGCACATCATTCGCCCCGTCGTCCCGGCCTCGCTGATGGTCGAGGGCAAGACCACCATCCACGTCAACTCCACGGGCCGCTTTGCCGACCCCGGTGGTCCGTACGCTGACGCCGGTTTGACCGGACGAAAGATCATCGTTGACACCTACGGCGGTCGTGGACGGCACGGCGGTGGTGCCTTTTCGGGCAAGGACCCGACCAAGGTGGACCGCTCAGCTGCCTACGCCGCCCGCTGGGCTGCCAAGCACGTGGTCGCTGCGGGGCTTTCCAAGGAATGTGAAATCCAAGTCGCCTACGCCATCGGTGTGGCCGACCCCGTGAGCATTCGCGTGGACACCTTCGGTACGGGCAACATCAACGACGACGCCATTGCCGATCTCGTTGCCGCCCACTTCTCGTTCAAACCCGGCCACATCATCCGCGACCTCGGCCTGGCGGCCCCCATCTACCGAGTTACGGCTGCCGGTGGCCACTTTGGTCGACACCCCGACGGCAACACCTTCCCTTGGGAGAAGCTCAACGATGATGTCATCAATGCGTTCAAAGCCGCCCTTTGAGCACTCACCTTTCGCCGTCAGCTTGCGTTTCCGGTCCACCTGTTCGGGCATGGAAACCTCGAGACATAAACACGGTAGCGCAACACCCGTGTTGGTTGCATGATTATATGCTTCCAGCAAGATTTCCACCTATGGCTTTGATGTTCAGTCGAATAAAATCTGCTCCTGCAGAAGGCTTGCTGTTGGTAACGACCCTTGTAACGGCGGTGTATGCGTTCAATTTCATGTTCGCATCAGCGTGCTACGTCACCGGCGGTGCAGACGGCTGCTTTTCCTTGCTCGACAACGGCGCCGTCATGGGCGATGACGGTTGGGGCAAAGGAGCGCCTGAATTCGCCTTCAACGGCATCCTGATGTTCGGCATCCTGATGTCGACGCTCCTCATCCTCAACGAGGGCGCCAAAGGCAAATGGATCATCATGGTGCCAACGCTGATCGGTTTCATCGTCGGAACCGTGGTGTTGTGGACGATGTGGACCGAAAACGGCACGAGCGAGGCACCGAAGTATGTCACACCGCTGGTCACGCTGGCGTATGGCGCTGCGTACTTCCTGCTGCAGGGCGAGGACGAGGTCAACGACGGCATGAGCGACCTGAAGTTCGGCTTGGGCGTCAAAGACCCCATCGCCATCGGCGGTCTTCTCTTCGTCATCGCGACCGGTCTCTTCTACGTGTTCCGCCAAATCGTCAACCCAGAGTCCGTTATTGAGGCCGTGAACGCTGGCGACCTGGCCGACGGCTTGGGAGCTCCCTCAACCACCACGGTTGCCTTTTCAGGAGCCTTGTTGCTGGTTTACACCCTTTGGGCCTTGCTGGTCTTGACCCAGGGAGCCGAGGGCATGTGGCCCATCGCTCACCCGCCTCTCTTCGCCTTCGTCGCCGTCACGATTGCCAACTACTTTGCCTCCGTTTATGGCCCCGTTCGTGACTTTACCGAGCAAAATCAGATGGACGCCATTGCCGGGCCGATGACCCTGCTCGTCTTCCTGGTGGTCTACCTTCGACTGCGAAAGGAAGGCATTGAGGAGGGCATGACTTTCGCTGGTGAACCCACGGACTCCGCCGGGTTTGACGTGATGTTCACCGGTGTGGTGGTCGTGGTTTCGGCGCTGTACTTCCTCACGAACATGATGTGATGAACCTCATTTCATCGTTTCTTTGACGCAACGAGCGCTTCCAAGCGCTCCAGTGCTTGATGCTCGAGGGCGGCCGCTTTGACCACGTACTGGTTGGTGCTCGGGCTGCTTTCGGTGAACACCGGTACCATCGACGTCCAGACACCCTCTCCCTTGAGGCGAGAATAGATCGCCGCCACCACGTGAACGGCGATAAGGGCGTAGCTCAAATCGGCGGAGAAACCGTGCAAGCCAATGGCTGCCTCCATGGCAAGGCCGCTCTCCATGCCCCGACTGAACAGGGCGGCAATGGCCAATCCCGTCACCGGCAACAGGACGAGGCAGAGGTACATCGCAACGTGCATGAGGCGTGCGAAGCGCTTGTGGTAGCGGTGAACGGGCACCGTGGCGCCCTGGAAGGTCTCGAAGCGCCGCATGTAGCCGTAGCGAACCACGACCAGCAGCAGAAACACGCTGGCGAAGACGATTTCAAATCGCAACAGGGCAGCGTCTTCCAATTGGTCGAGGTCGTCGATTTGCTTGAAGATCCCGTAGGCGTAGAGCAGCACAAAGGCCCAGTGGAACGCCTTGCCCAGGAGGGTGTGGTTGGCGCTCATCATTCTTTTTTGTCCGTGCTCCATTATACCGGTTTCTCCAACCCTCTCTCTCGGTTGGGTTATAGCCCGGATGACAGCCTCCCCGTGTGAGGTTCTCCCGTGGTGCTGCTCAACCTGTGGTCGCTGGGTCATTTCGTGCAGTGGACCTTCATTGGTCGCTACCTGCTGACGAACTGGTGGGTCTTCCTCGCCCTTTCCGTGGGGTGGGAGGTGCTCGAACTCTACCTGCCCTTCGAATTCGTTGAGGAAACCTGGGACAACAAACTGTCCGATCTCGTGGTGAACACGGTGGGTTTTGCTTGGGGTATGGGGCTTCGTTACGACCCGCAAACGCTGGATTAACTGGAGCACGAGAGCATCGAGCAGCCCACGCGGTGTCGAGCCCATTCGGGGCGCTTTTGGAACCACTTCTCCTCGTGCTCGGGCTGTTCGTCATAGGGGCGCTTTAGCAGCTCGTGGAGTTCCTCGGCGATGGAAAAGTCGCCCTTTTCCTCCGCCGCATCGATGGCCAACTGCGCCATCCAGTTTCGCAGCACGTACTTCGGGTTAGCACGTCGCATCCCGTCTCGGTCGGGTTGCCCGTCGACACGTTCCCACCAGCGCTTTAGCCAGCGGTTCCACGCGCTGGTGTCGGGCTCGCTGCCCTCGTAGAAGGCGTCGGCCACGTGGGTCACATCTGGTCCAGCGATGGAGCAGAGGTGGCGGAAGAAGAGCGTCATGTCCACCTCGGTGGCGCCCAACAGGTTCAGCAGGTCGTTCACCAGCGGCTCGTCGGATTCTTGCAGCGTGCCGAGGCCCAACTTTTCGGCCCACGTTTCACTCTGGGCGTTCATGGCGAATTCCATGTAGTGGTCGAGCACCGGTTGCAGGCGCCCCACGTCGTCCATGAGGGGCGCCATGGATTCCAGCAGACGAGCCACGTTCCACGCCCCGATGTGAGGTTGGTTGGCGTAGCGGTATCGTCGACGACCGGCGTCGGTGGTGTTGGGCGTCCAGTCGACGTCAAAGGGTTCGAGCCAGCCGTAGGGGCCGTAGTCGATGGTGAGCCCGTGAATCGACATGTTGTCGGTGTTCATCACGCCGTGAACGAAGCCGACCCGCATCCAATGGGCGACCATCGTCGCTGTGGTTTCAGCCACCTCGGTCAGCCACGCGATGAGACCGTCGTCGGTGCTGGCGTCGTGGTGCGGGAAGTGATGGCGAACGGTGTGGTCAACCAGCGTGCGAAGCGTTTCGTGATGGCCGTCGGAGGTGTGAATTTGGAAGCTGCCGAAGCGAATGAAACTGGGCGCAACACGGCACACCACGGCACCGGGTTCGGGCGCAGGGTTGCCGTTGTAGAGGACGTCTCGCACCACCGCTTGGCCCGTGGT
>CAXGZM010000142.1:0-3732 GCA_964014165.1 uncultured euryarchaeote
TGCTCGCCACCTACATCTTGCCGTTCATCTTTGGGTTCCTTGACATCGACACCTCGGAAAACCCGTTCAAAACCATCCTCTACAGTTTGGAAACACTGGCTGTTGGTTTGCTTCTTGTTCCGGTGTTCATCAACGTCCTCATCACGGCGGCAAACCGCGGTGAACAAGAACTCCAAACCAGCGTGTGGTTCCTCATCATGGGCATCGCTGCCTACATTCTTTCCATGCTCTTCATGTTCTTCGGTGAACTCGCTGGCGCCACGCAGATGGTGTGGCTGGCCGAGCGGGTGGCGTACGGCTGGGTGCCCTTGGCCCTCATGTTCTCCGTGGGCTATCACGTCGTGCCAATGACGGCCAAGCAACCCATCTGGTCCGGCTCGTTGCGAGGAGCCAGCATGCTGCTGTTGTTCATCACCATCCCGCCGTTCTTCATGACCGATGCATCGGCCAGCAACTTCGTCACCAACCTCGGTGCGATTTTGTTAACGCTTGGCGTCCTGCCCATCTTTGCGGCTTCGATCAACCTGCTCATGACCGCAAGTTCCGGCCTGAGTGCTGTCGTGAAGCAACCCGGGGCCATTGCCGCCACCATGGCGTTCCTGGTCTTCCCCTTCTTCGCCATCGGCGGGTACTTCACGGCCATGGACACTTTCGTTGGGACGGGTGAACTCGGGACCATGGGGGACATCGTGAACATGAGCATGATGTTCACCGTCGGCGGTCTTCTGGTGCTTGCAGGCGTCTTTACGAACTACCCCAACGCCATCGGTAAATCCCTTGCCACGCCCTCCACTGCCACCCTGGCGACGTGGATGGTCCTCGTCGGCGGGGTCACCTCAACCCTCACCTACCTGACCGGCGAGTTCACCGCCAATGCCGTCGCTACTTCGGAGATTGAAGACGTGGTTGCGAACAACGGCGGCTTCTACTTGACCGGTGCGGCCTTGTTCTATCTGGCCGCCATCGGCACCATTCTTTCCACCATGGTCGTCATTCGCACGGGCATCGCTTCAACCGGTCGTTCGATGGCCGTGAACGATGTCTCGGACGTCTCGACCTACACGCTGACCTCCGGGTCCTCCACCACGATTCGAGACCTCATCGGGCGAGGCGTGGGGGTTGACACCACGCTGGTGGTGAGCGAAACCGAGGCGAACGAAGGCGGTTCGACCGTGATTGCCGTTGATTCTGCCCTCCACAACGACGAAGTCAAGGAATTCCCCCCTACCGTATCCTCGGTGATGGTTGAGTTCGTCCAGTACCTTACCAACACCAACCAGTCGGTGTTTGAGTTGTTCCGAAGCATGGATTTGGATGATTCCGGTAAAATTGACAGTCGAGAATTCTTGGCGGCCCTCGAAAGCAGCGACATTGAAGCCTTGTCTTCAATGGAAGCAGTCGAACTGGTGGAGAGCATGGACTTGGACGGCGACGGCGAACTTAACCTTCCTGAACTTGACATCGCCATCGCGCAGATCAAGCGCGACCACGACATCGTGGCTGCCCAAGAAGAGGAGTGAACCCGTACAAAGGGGGCGTGCTCAAGGTGCGCATTGGACTGGTAGGGAAACCGAACGTGGGGAAGTCGACCTTCTTCAGCGCCGCAACGCTGGCGCAGGTTGACATCGCCAACTATCCGTTTTGTACCATTGACCCGAACGTGGGCGTTGCGTTTGTTGAAGCTCGCCTGCCGTGCCCCTGCAAGGATCTTCGGAAAAAACAGGAGGGCGAAGGGCGCCTTGCCCCACCCGCTGCCGAGGACCTACGACGGGGCAGCCTCTGCGATCCGAGAACCGGCTCGTGCGTCGAGCATCGACGCAGCGTTCCCGTTGCTCTGGTTGACGTGGCCGGACTGGTTCCCGGTGCCAGCGAGGGCCGCGGCCGTGGGAATGCATTTTTGGCGGATTTGGCCAACTGCGATGTGCTCATCCAAGTCGTCGATGCTGCCGGGTCGACCGACATTGAGGGTCAGTTCAACGGTGCATCATCCGACACGGAAACAGCCGTTGCGTCCGTTCGAGCTGAGATTGAATTCCTTGAACACGAGTTGGATGCGTGGATCGGTGGTTTGCTCGAGGACGGCTGGAACCGAGGCGTGCGTCGCGTGCAAGCCGAAGGCGAAAAGGGGTTGACTTCGTTTATCCATGAACGCCTCAGCGGTTTGGGCGCCACCCCGGTGAAAGTTTCTCAAGCGATGATGGAATTTAATCAACGCCACACCTCCGATGCTCAACCTTGGGACTGGGATACCGCCTCGCTCCATCTTCTCGGGGAGTGCATGCGAAACCAACTTTTTCCCATCGTTTACGCCGCCAACAAGATGGACATCGCCCCTCCCGGTGTGCTCGAAGCGTTCCCCGAGCGAACGATGGTGGCCTGCATGGCCGACATGGAACTGGCGTTGCGCAGGGCCGCCTCCTCGGGTCTCATCGACTACACCAGCGGGCAATCGGGTTTCACGGTCCGCCCCGATGCTTCCCTCAACGAAGCGCAACAAAAAGCGCTGGCGCACATGAACCAGCGGCTTGAGGAAGCGGGAGGAACGGGCCTGTCCCGTCTTCTGGACGAGGTGTTGTTCGACCAACTCCAGCACATCGTTGTCTATCCCGTGCAGGACGAATCCCACTGGGTCGACGGTGACGGGAGGGTGCTTCCTGATGCCTTCGTTGTGCCCGACGGGCTGCACGCCAAGGCGCTCGCAGGGCGCGTTCACACCGACTTGGAAGCCGGTTTCATCCGTGGCGTTGACGGGCGGACGCGCCGTGTGGTCGGTGCCGATCACGAACTGAGTGATGGCGACGTGCTGAAAATCCACGCCAAGTCGTAGTTTCAATGACCCTTGGGGCGGTCGTACGCCGGGGTCAATCGTGACATATCACCGGAGTATTGGCCACCGCGGTAGATGAACAGAACCGGGGCAATGAGGGTCAGCAAAATCAGCAGAATGAGGAAAAACAATCCCCAAGGTTCAACGTCGGAGAGGGTGGATCCCCAAAGAATCCAGAGGAAGGGGAGGTAGAGGAAAATGCTGTACCGGCGGGCGACGGCGGAGAAACGTGCACTGGAGGTGCTCTTCTCAAAAAGGATGGGAACTTCCTCTTTTGTGACCAGGCCCGAGTCAACGCCGCATCGGACGCAAATTTGTGTTTTGGGTCCGTTGCCGTGAAGAAAGAACTCGCGAGGATAGGTGCTCCCGCACTTGCGACATGTCGGCATGGTGGCCCCCCGTTATCTTCCAACGGTCAGGGACTCTTCAACCATCCGATTCCCCGGTCAGAAATTGATGGATGAGGCGTTGGCCGTCACGCGAACCAATGGACTCGGGATGGAACTGCACGCCGTGGACGTCGAGGGTTGGATGTCGAAGCCCCATGATGAGACCGGAGGCGGTTTCGGTAGCGTTCACGAGCAGGATGTGCTCACCGTCTTCAACGGCAACCAAGGAATTGTAGCGGGTCAGTTTCAACGATCCGGCTTGCGAGGGGAAAATCCCTGTCCCGTCGTGTTCGATTTCCACGGGCACCCCGTGAATCGGTCCGAACGGTGACGGGTTGACCTGCCGTCCATCTGCAAGGGCAAGCGCCTGATGGCCCAAGCAAACACCGAGCACCGGCATTGACAGCTGCCCGGCAAGCGCATGATGCGCCAGTGCCATCGTCAACGCTGCGTCCTCAGGACGGCCGGGGCCCGGGCCAAGAATGAGGTGGCTCGGCTCGAGCCGTTCAAGCAGGT
>CAXGZM010000143.1:0-3692 GCA_964014165.1 uncultured euryarchaeote
TCATCGTGGCCGTCCTCATCGTGGCCGTCCTCGTCATGATCGTCCTCTGGGAAGGCCATGTTGTAGCCAGCGTCGTCGCTGTGGAGTTCCTCAGCGTCTTCGGCGTGCTCGGCGAGAATGTGGACGTCAGTGGTGGCTGGGTCAGTCAACGAAGAGCAGAGGTTATCGATCAACATCGACTCGAAGTCAAGGGTGGACTCTCCCGTAGGCATGGTGTGTGTTTCGACGGCAACGGGGCCGTTGCTGTCCATGTTGGCAAGGGCGCCCTCGACCCATGGCTCCAAACCAAGGCCGTGGTAGAAGAACACATCAGCCTGGCTGAGTCGAATCAAGTCCGTGGCGGATGGTTCGTAGTCGTGGACGGGGACGTTCATGGTGCTCATCATCTCAACGGTCACCAAATCGCCGCCAACCGCAGAAGCGAGTTGTTCGACGTGGTACGTTGAGGCGATGACGGTGCCCAACGACTCCGCTGAAGTGTCGTCGACTTCCAAATCGTCGGTTCCAATGCAGCCTGCGAGGCTGGCAAGGATCATCATCAGGGCTGCAAAGATGGCGCGGCTGGATTGGCTGCTCATGGTGGTGCGCCACAGTATTAACTACTTAATTGAAACTAATAACTAAGCCAATGAGAATTGTTATTTATCAAGGTTGATTGGCAGCCCCATGAGCAAGATTATCTCGTTCAGTGTCGATGATGCGTTTGCAGCGGGTTTGGACCAACTGATGGGCGTTTCGGGATATCAAAATCGCAGTCGCTTCCTTCGAGATGCAGCGGTGGCCTTCGCTGACCTGAAGAGCAGGGGGGAACTTTCGCAAATGGCTGACGATGAGGTGGTTGAAGGACACCTTGTGGTGTACTATCAACACGACGCCGAGGGTCGACTTCTCGAAATCCGGCACAACCACGAGCTGAGAGTGACGTCCTACAACCACAGTTGCTTGGACCACAGCCACACCTGTGTCGACGT
Organism: uncultured euryarchaeote; assembly: GCA_964014165.1. Taxonomy (GTDB): domain Archaea; phylum Thermoplasmatota; class Poseidoniia; order Poseidoniales; family Poseidoniaceae; genus Poseidonia. The sequence goes on from CAXGZM010000143.1 coordinate 972, forward strand.
GCTCCACGCCATCGGCAATGCTGAACATTTCCGGCAAGCCATTGAAACGCTCCAAAACACACCGAACATCGACAAGGTGACCTTCGTCTCTGCGCCGGTTCGGGACGAAGGGTGCTGTTGAATCAACGTACGTTTGGCTCGCTTTCGAGATGTTCGTATTCGATCGTTACGACGTGTTCAACGTCGATGGTGTCTTGCCCCTCCTCATACGAAACGCGGAGATCGTGGACCTCGTCGGTGTTGAAGTGGACCGTGTTCCATGATGCTGTGTCGCCGTCCTGCACCGTGCCCGGTTGGGACTGGCAGGCCTCCTGGGTGTTGTCGATCAGTTCCCAAGTCACCTCAACCTCTTGACCGCCGCCAATGTTTGCGATGAGGGCTGGGTTGGCCACGGTGGAAGCGATGACCAACACGCTGGCTGGATGGTCGCCAACCTCACGACGGGAATCGAGGGTCATCAACATCGGGTCGTTGGTGGAGGATTCTGTCCACTCGATTCGCTTCTCAATCCGCACCACCACTTCGTTGCGATGACGGGAATCATCGCCCCGCTCGTCCGGCGTATCTTCGTAATCGGCAATCAGTTCCAGCGCGTGCAGCCCGTGTTGCCTGAATTCCACCTCGACCACGGTCGTTTCAGAAGCAACCACCGTCTCATCAACGTGCGTGCCCTTTACCGCGTAGGCGACGAACGGCGATGGCGCAAAGGACGCGTTGAAATCAAAGGCCAAGACCGGATAGGTCGTCCCCACCAGGGCGCCGTCTTCCCATACCTCAACGATGGTACCGGTGGTGAATTCGTACAAAACATCGTCAGCATAAACGAAGTCGTTCTCAATGTCGCCCCAAAGACAACCTGCCAGCATGCTCGAGAGCACGAGAGCGGTGGTCAAAGCGGAGGCGATGAGAAAGCGCACACCATCCGTTAGGACCGACCCCTGCTTAAGCCCCGTGGTCCCAAGAACTGCGGATGCGACAAGGAAAACAGCGTCAACGGGTTGTCAACCACGTCGTGAGTTGCCCTTTTGCATCGGGCCAAGCCGCCGCCTCGAGCGCATCCGTGAGATGCAAACCAGCCAAAAACTGCGCCTGAACTGAACCCCACTCCACTTCGTCGCTCGTTCCTCGCCACCTGAACAGCGGCGCACCCTCGCTTTCCAAACGGTCGAGGAAGCCGCGCTCTGCGGCCGACACGAGCAAAACGGGCGTGCCCAACAGCGCTGCCTCGCTCGCGAGGGTGACCGATTGGGTGATGACGCCGTCGTGCGCTGCCAGCTCTCGGTCAAGGCCCCACGGATCACCTTCGTAGCCGTTCTCGTCAGCGTTGGTGAGCATCAAACCGTTCAGAGCATCCTCCGGCAGGGCCACGATTTCTTTGCCGTCGTGAACGCCCCCGCCGGCCAAACGACGGACCAGCACCCGAGGTGGGGAAGAAACAGCGGACGGTCGGCGATGCGGTGCAAGATGAACGTGGCCGTGAAGCCCGGCCAAGCGATGAACGGTGCCGCCAAACGAAGCGAGAAAGCCGCCGTCGAGGTCCTCCCGCCAGTGCGTGGGAACAACGACGTGCGTGGCGCTTTTCGTGGCGAGCCGGTGAGCGAGGTGGTTGACTTCGGTGTCCGTGATGTACCAGCGCTCGCGCACGGTTGACCGACGCCACCAGCGTGGTTTGGCTGCCAGCATCTCCAAGGCCGCCCCGACGCCTACGATGCGTTCAATCGGGCCCTGGCCGTCCTGACCGGCAGCCTTGAGAAAACGCTGCACACTCCGCAATCGATACACCGCTTTTCGCTTCCGTCCTTCGCCCACGGGACGAGGCACCCAGAGCGTTTGTCGGCGAGGCAAGCGCCCGTCACCCTGCTCGAGCATGGTCCGGACTTCCGGACGCTCGCACGCCACGATGAGGTCGGCCGTCGTGCCGTTTCGCAGGTATTCGGCCAGCAGACGCACGTGGGCCGGATGGTCCAGAACCCAGCAGGTGCGCATGGACGTCGGAGAAGGTGACCACCCTCAAGGCATCGCATGGGTGAAGTTGATGAGCGGGTTCGGAAGGTGGGCAAGCATGAGCAAAATCGGCATTCACCCGCCCGGAAGCAAAACCTACGCCCCCTACACCCCCGCTGTGGTCGTTGGCAACCACGTTTGGCTCTCCGGACAGATCAACATTGATGCGGGCGACGACATCGTTTCCCAAACCCGAGGCACGCTGGCCAAAATCGACGGTCTGCTCGCTGAAGCGGGCACCTCCAAGCACGACGTGGTGTTCGTCCAAGTCTTGCTGAAGACCATGGACTACTATGCCCCCATGAACGAGGTTTACGGTGCGTGGCTTGAAGGCGTGGAGATCAAGCCCACCCGTGCGGCGTTTGCGGTCGATGCGCTGCCCGCTGATGCGCTGGTGGAGATCGTCGTTCAAGCCGTCAAGAACGATTGAAATGCCGGGTTCGCCCTATCTGGATGAGCCGCCCAAGGGCCTGTGGACGTGGCCGAGGTTGCTTCGCATTGTCGGACTGCCTGCTGCAGCCTTTCTTGCAGCGTGTGCATACCACGGCGTGCTGTTCGAAGCGTTGGTTATCCTCACGGTGACCATGTTGGTGGTCATGCGGGCGGCCCGGTAGACCAGGAACATCAAGCCGGCTGGAATTGCAAGGCGAGGAGAGATTCGGGCAAGGCGTGGTCGTGCCCGTGCTCGGCAACGTCCCGAGCCCACTGCACCAGGGT
>CAXGZM010000144.1:0-3634 GCA_964014165.1 uncultured euryarchaeote
CGGCTCGATGCGGAACCGCCACGGGCACGACGGTGATGCTGTCTGAAAGCAGGTGTTCGCTCCCGGTCGTAACGGGGACGGTGGTGAAAACCCCCTGTTCCACCATGAGGGCCCATTGCGGCGTGTTGTCGATCAGCGAAAGCATCGACGGTGAGGCGTAGAGGTTGAGGCCTCGAGCATTCAGTGTTTCACGACCGAACAATCCCAAGCCGTCCACGTGGCCGAAATGGGCGTGGGTGAGCATCACGGATTGAAGCGGTGGGTAGCCCCAAAGTTTCAGTTGATCACCCATGGCCCGCGTCGCTTCAATCAAATGACCTTGGCCGTGCTCATCCGTGATACCGAGGCTCACCGGATGGCGGACATCGTCGGGGCCGAGGTCGGCGCAGCACGTACGCTGACAACCGGGTTGGGGGCGCCCCCCGTCCTGCGCCGTGCCGAGCAGGGTCACCGTGGGCATGGCCAACCCAAGGTCCTCACCGACATGAGTCCTTTCACGCGAAGGTCTCAAACCCCACCACCCGGCCAGCGAAAATGAGGGAGTCCTGTGCCAGCGCCATCCAAAGTGGAATTCCCGGGCCAAAAGAAGACCCGGGCAAGGATGCGCGGGACGAAACAGGCCAACGAAGCGACGGCGAAAAAACTCGCCAAGGAGCTGGGCCAATTTCGAGAAAACCCGCGGAGTCACCTCCCCGCCATGACGTTCTCCGGAAGGATGCGTTGGGGTCGAACCGACCCGGTCACCAAAACGCTCAGCGAGATTGAAAAAATCATCAAGAAAAAAGACGACTTGAAATGGCTCTCAAAGCGCATGATGGCGAAGCGCGGAGACGACGTAGCCAAAGCCTTCGCAGGCTCCCTTCACGCCTCTCACGACGAACAATTCACCATGGTAGGCCAGTTCAATTCCGGATCGTTTGGTTCCGGCTCCTATGTCCGTCGTGGCGACGGGAAGCCGGGGTACCTCGCTGGCATCCAAAACTACGCGAACCTTACCCTCCGCATGCTACCGTGGGAGGATCACGCCAAGCGCGGCATGTATTTCTTCAGCTGGGAAGGCGGGTTCGTCTGCACGGGACCCGAACCTCAACCCCCGAAGGATTGGATTGACGACGTGTTGAAACGATCGCGGTTTGACCTCAACAAAACCGACGTGGACGGACAGTCCGTATGGACCACCGAAGGACTTGACCCCGAAGAGGTTGTCAGCAACAGCCCGTCTGCAACCGGCTACGTCGCCTTCCGATTCCACAACGGTGGCGTGGTTGGCCTTGGCTTGGACGCACTGTCAACCTTCTCGAAAAAAGACGCCCCGTTCGTTCACCATCTCGCATTGTCCATGCTCCCCCCGCTGTTGCCTTCCATCCTCTCCCTCAATGCCGTGTGGACACCTGAAGGGTGGCCTGAAGACCGTGCGCTCCCAGAAGCAAGCCGAGAAGGGATTGACAAGGTGGTCGATGCGTGGCAAGGCCTCACAATGAACGAAGGCATCGTCACGTCGGCCATGAAACAGACCGTGATGGAAGGCATTGAAGACGGCGTGCTCATCGGTGAGGTTTGGCTTGAAGGGACGTCAACCGACGTTCTCGAATCTGCCCTGGAGGACCACAACGGGTCTGCCGAAGAGCGATTGCTCGCTGCGGAAATTCTGCGACTGGCCGTCGTTGAACCCCACGAAGACAGCATTGGCTTGCGAATCGAAGCCAAAGGAAGCCCCGAGCAGCGCGAAGACCGTTGCATTCGCATCATGCCGTCCGCAACGTGCGGCGATGTCCTCACGGCGTTCTGGCCCACCCACGGCTGGGAGGCGCTGGCCGTGCTCGGACTTGAGGGCGAGGACGCCAGGACGATTTGGGAAGGGCAGCTCGACCGCCCCAAGCCCTTCGGTAAATTCCTGAAGGGGCTTGACCAAGCGAAAGCGCTGGCCCAGCAAAAGGCCCGTTTCCCACCTTGCAAGGATGTCGGTACCGCTTCCACCATGATCCACGACTACATCGTTGCAGGGCTCACTCAGGGCATGGGTTCCGTTGAACGAAGGGCCACGTCCCGTCATGGCTCGGTTGACGAAGCCGCCGCTTCGTGGGCCTGGCTCGTGGCCGTAGGCCGTTCGGGCGGGCAAGAATGGCACTTCGAAACCAACGCACGCGACCGGGGCGGTGTATGGGCCGTACCGACCGGTGAGCTCTGGACACTGGGGAAGCAACTCTTGGACGCCAACGACGAGGACGTCGCTGAATTGCAACAGGCGTGGAACGCTGCCTTCGAGAAACTCAAAACCACCACCGGCGAGGCCTGAGAGCCCGGCAGGTCTACGGTTTCGCTTGACCGTTGAGGTTCAAAGCGTCAGCCAAGATCAACGCCATGGCGAAGGTAACATAGAACCACATGGTCCAAACGAAGGTTCTGGGCGCTTCCTCTCGCGTTTTCCAGCCTTCGTTCCGTGTATGAACGCCTTGTTTTTGCCAGCAGTAAGCAACGTAAACGAAGAGAAAGATGCCGACCGAAGTGCCGATCATGTCATCGCCTACAACGAAGCAAGCGCTCCTTCAATGTCGCTCCAGAGATCTTCAACGTCCTCAATGCCGATGCTCAGGCGAACGAAACCGGGAACCACCCCTGCTTCCATGCGAACATCTTCGGGCACGAACATGTGGCTGGAATTGAAGGGGCACTCGATGAGCGACTCCACGCCGCCGAGGCTGGTTGCTTCGTAAATGATGTTCAGTTTTCGCATAAATGCAAGCGCTGCTTCGTCACCGCCCTTCACGACGAAAGCGACCATGCCCGACCCGTGAGGAAGGATTCGCTGGGCGACTTCGTAGTCGGGGTGGCTCTCAAGTTTCGAATGGTAAACGCGCTCAATGGCGTCGTGGGCTTCAAGGCGTTGTGCGAGGAGGTGTGCGTTTTCACAGATTCGTGGCATCCGAACGTCCAACGTGCGCATGCCTCGCTCGAGCAGGTAGCAGGAGTGGGGGTCGGGGGCAGCGCCGAAGTGGACCTTTCGCATGAAAATTTGAGCGATGAGTTCCTTGGAGCCCACCACTGCGCCTCCCAAAATATCGGAGTGCCCACCGAGGTACTTGGTGGTGGAGTGGATGACCAAGTCAACGCCCATGGTCAACGGTTTGCAGCCCCAAGGCGAGGCAAAGGTGTTGTCGATGATGAGCAAGAGGTTGTGGCGCTTGGCAACCGCTGCCATGGCTTCGATGTCGCACACCTTGAGCACGGGGTTGGTCAGCGTCTCGATGTAGAGGATCTTCGTGTTCTCCTGAATGGCAGACTCGTACGATGAGGCGTCTCGCATGTCCGCCATCGTCGTGGAAATGCCAAACCGAGGGAATTCCTCGGTGAGCAGGCCGTAGGTGCCGCCGTAAATGTCGGCACTGGCCACCATGTGGTCGCCCTGATTGAGCAACGCAAGAAGCGTCGTTGAGATGGCGCCCATGCCCGAAGAGAAGGTTTCTGCGTCTTCGCCGTGTTCCATCGCCACCAGTTTTTGCGCTACAGCGTCGGAGTTGACGGTGGACAGACGGGCATAGAGCAGCGTGTGCTGGGCGCCGGCAGCCCAACCGGCGTATCGCTCGTCAGTGAGCTTGTAGGTCGAGGATTGGAAAATGGGCGTGTTGACGGCGTC
>CAXGZM010000145.1:0-3630 GCA_964014165.1 uncultured euryarchaeote
CCTTCCACTGGTGTGATCTCAACGATGTCACAGCCGCCATCGCCGTCATGCTGCGACATCCGTTGGAGGACGGCACCTACCACGTTTCGGGACGACGTGGCTGGACGACAGTCGAAACATGGCAGGAATTTGATGCCCTGGTCCAGCGAACGCTCGCCGGCAGAACGGGTGCGTTCGGCACCGAGCACCTCACTGCGAGGGGCGTTCCTGCTGTTCAGGCCGTCGCTCTGATCGATGGAGAGCCCGAACAATCTCGTCCTGATTTGGAGCCGGTTCACACGTATTTGAGCAAGGCGAACGGCGAGGGATGGCGACCAAAAACACCCTTGCGCCAAAGCCTGATGATGGTGATAGCACGGCTCACGGAATCTCAGCCTTTGTGAGGTTGGCTGAAGAGGTCAGCGCCCAACAGCGGGAGGAGCAGGCTTGCATCGCCTTCCACGCAGACATGCGGTGCTTCTGGGCGCATCTTTCCCCACGAAATGGCTTCGCGAAGGCGAGCACCCGAGAGGCTGCCGTCGTGCTCGGGGGCCGTGGTGATGTAAACCGCACTGTCCAAGCCGCCTCGGTATTGGTTCCACCAAATGACGTGATGTTTGGAAATGCCTCCACCGACCATCAACGCGTTTGAAATTTCAACGTCCCAAGTCAAATCGCTCATGATTTGCTCGTCCGCCAGGGTGTCGAGGTGGAAATCACGATGTTGCTGCCGGAACATGAAGAGCTGTGCACCGATGGAGCCGTCCGTGATGCCGGGAATACAGACCGGGATTCGGTGTTTCGCTGCCCAATGGATGAAGGTGTCCGGGGTACCGATGCGCTTGCCAAGTTCCCATACGAGGTGAATGGACCCAAACCCAATCCAGGCATCGGCACCGGTTTTGCCGGTCTCCTTCAACCGGTCGTTGTAGATGTCTTCGAGAACGGGCATGACGACGGCTTCAATGATTTCGCCGTAGGAGGCGTTGGGGACAATCACGTTGCCAAGGCGCATCAAGGCATGCTCACCCAACTCCACGTCGTCGAGGTCAAACGAGCCGTGGTAGTAGTGCTTGTAGGCTCGGGCGATGTCGTGATCGAGTGTTCCGCAGGTGGTGGATACGACGTTGAACATCTTCCGCTTCACGGCCTCCACAAAGAAACCGCGAGTGCCGGTAGCGCACAAGCAGGCAGGGAACGACAGCCAGTTGGTCACCTGCGCAGGGTCGCCGTCAACGGCGTTGATGGTCGAACGCATGTCATTGAGGATGGAGCGAGCCTCTGCAAACTTCGTGGCCGTAAAGCCCCCGGCCCGGGCCATTTGTTCGATGAGCGCCCCCGGCGTGGTCGCTTTGGAGAAATCGTAGTCCACCACGGGAACATCAAAGGCATCCGGGTCCACAGGCATGGTGGAACCTCGCGGCCTTGCTTCATGAAGGTCGCCCTTGCCCCGTTTGGCTCAATCGTTCCAGCGCTCGAGTTCGTGCAGCCGGTCTCGCAAGCGAGCTGCCTCTTCGAAATCGAGGTCCTTGGCAGCCTCGTTCATCGCTTTACGCAACTCCTCGATGAGCGCTGCTCGCTCGTCAGCGCTGAGGTTGGCCACCAGATCGTCGGGTTCGTCATATGTCAATTGAGAAGTTGAATTTTCAATTGATTTTTCTTGCTTTTCAGTTGAGCCCCATGCGCCTGCCCCCAAACGAAGGCGTTGGGCCCAATCGCCGTCACGGCGACCGCCCTTCTTGGCGATGAGGCGACGTTTTCCATCACTCCCGGTGGTCGTGCCCGTGATGGTGGCATCCTCCGTATCGCCCATCACCGGCAAGGCCTTGACGATGGTTCGAGGCGTGATGCCCAGGGCTTCGTTGTTGGCCTGTTGCCGCTGACGACGCTCCAATGTTTGGCGGATGGCCGCCTCCATGGCCGGTGAAAAGCCATCGGCGTAGAGCAACACCTTCCCGTGTTGATTTCGAGCCGCACGACCGATGGTCTGCAGCAAACTGCGCTCGTTTCGCAGGAATCCCTGTCGGTCGGCGTCGAAGATGGCCACCAGACTCACCTCGGGAATATCGAGGCCCTCACGAAGGAGGTTGATGCCGACGATGACATCGATGTGGCCGAGGCGGAGCGCATTGATGATCTCGGTTCGCTCAATGGTATCGATTTCCGAGTGCAAGTGGTGTGCTTTGACGCCCATACGGTTGAGGTAGGCCGCCACCTCTTCAGCGAATTTGATCGTCATCACGGTGACCAGGGAACGCTCCCCGCGCTCGACTCGCAGGTTGATCTCTGTGAGCAAATCGTTGACCTGGCCGGCGGTTGGACGGACCTCAATTTCGGGGTCGAGCAACCCGGTGGGACGCAACTCCATTTTGGCGATGCCTTGGATGCTGTGCAGCATGTCGTACATCGATTCCGCCTCGGGGTGCTTTTTCGCCAAATCGGGTTCACCTGCACCGCCACCGCTCGGTGAATGGAGCAGACCGTTGGGCACGGTTTGGCCGGTGACCTCGCAAAGATGACGCAATTCTCGCTCCCCGGGCGTGGCTGAGACGTAGACCATTTGTGGAACCAGGCTTTGGAATTCAGGAAGCTTGAGCGGGCGATTGTCCGCTGCTGTTGGAAGACGGAACCCGTGGGTGATGAGGCTCTCTTTGCGTGATCGATCGCCGTGGTACATGCCGCCGACCTGCGGCAGGCTGACGTGAGATTCGTCCATGATGACGAGGTACTTCTGCGGGTCGCCGTGGAACTGGTTGGCGCATGCAGCGAAGAAATCGAGCAGGCAGTACGGGCGCTGGCCCGGTTCTCGGCCGTCGAAATGGAGCGAGTAGTTCTCCACCGACTGGCAGTGACCGATTTCCCTCAGCATTTCAAGGTCGTATTCGGTTTTCTGCTCCAAACGGTAGCGCTCAAGCTCTTTGCCCTGCTTGGCAAACCACTTGCTGCGGTCGTTGAGTTCCTCCTCAATGGATTCCAAGGCCGCCTCAAACCGCTCCGGACTGGTCATGAAGAATTCCTTGGGGTGAATCCATGCTTCCTCGAGCGTGTCAAGCGCCTCCCACGAGACCGGATCACAAATCTGGATGCTCTTGATGCCGTCGAAGTCGAACACAATGCGAAGCGGATCGTCACGGCTCGGCATCCAGATGTCCACGACTTCCCCGCGGACCCTGCACTCGCCTCGCTTGAGGTCGGTGGTCGTTCGCCGGTATTGAAGCTCGATGAGTTCACGCAGGAGATCGCTGGTCTCAATCGCCTGACCAACGTGGCAACGCAGATGGTATTCGAGGAACGTCTCGGGAGGGTTGAGGCCGTAAATGCACGAGACTGACGACACCACGACGCAATCGGGACGGGAGACCAGCGAAGCCACGGCGGCAAAACGTTCCTGCTCGATGCGCTCGTTGATGCTCAACTCCTTGTCGATGTACAAGTCCCGCTTGGCGAGGTAGGCTTCGGGCTGATAGTAGTCGTAGTGAGAAACGAAGTATTCCACGGCGTTGTCGGGGAAGTAGCCTACCATTTCCTGATGCAACTGGCGAGCCAAGGTCTTGTTGTGGCTCATGATCAGCGTGGGGATGTTGAGTTGTTGGATGACGTGCGCCATGGCGAAGGTCTTGCCGCTGCCCGTCACGCCGAGCAACACGCACC
>CAXGZM010000146.1:0-3626 GCA_964014165.1 uncultured euryarchaeote
ACCGGTGCAGTTGTCGGCCTGTTCCTTCTGCTCACCGTGGCCTATGCATGGGTCGCCTGGGTGATGATCAAGCAAAAGGCCGTGCTGGAGCTCCACGCTTACGTTCCTTGCAGCAACTGTGGCGAATTGACGCCCACACAGGGCAAGCACTGCATGAACTGCGGCGCCGTAATGTCAGCCGACGACGCTCAGTAGGACTTCGCCAGCAAGACCCGTCGAGTGGTCATCTCGCCTGTCATGTGGCATGGGCGTTCAGCATCGTAAGGATCGGTCGCATCACCGAGGAACGACAGCCCTGTCGTTCGTTCTATAACTTCTGCATGGGCGTCGGAACCGTTGAAGGCGAGCTCGTAGATGTGGCCGTCCTTGACCTCACCGTCCATGGTCCACTGGCCGTCAGCCTCCGTAAACGCTGGCAGCGGTTGAACGACGTCGTCCATGTGTTGAGAGGCACGTGCACGCAGCTCGACGCTGATCTCATCAAGCACTCGGTAGCACTCGTCCACAATGTTGTCCATCGGCAGCGGCTCCTTGCCACCCGTACGTCGGGCTGCAAAAGCGGTGCCCTGCGCAATGTCTCGAGGACCGATGTCCAAACGAAGCGGTACACCCTTGATCTCCCAGTCGTAGTACTTCTGCCCGGGGTGGAGGTCACGGTCGTCCACCTTGACACGAAGACCACGGGAACGGAGCTTGTCAGCGACTTCGTGGGCGACAGCGATGGTGTCCACCTCGAGGTTCTTGCGAATCATCGGGCAGATGACGACCTGGAATGGAGCGATCTTGGGCGGCATGATGAGGCCGTTTTCATCCCCGTGCATGCCGACCACGGCGCCGAGCAAACGCTCCGACATCCCGTAGGTGGTTTGGTGGCAGAACGCCTGCTTGGCGTCAAGGTCTTCGTACGTGACGTCGAAGGCTTTGGCCCACTGGTCCCTGTAGTGGTGACACGAGGCAACCTGCAGGGTGCGGCCGTTGGGCATCACGGCGTCGATACCGATGGTGTACCAGGCGCCCGGGAAGGTGTCCCAGACCGGTCGCTTCGCCTTGATGATGGGCAGGCAGAGGTCGTGCATAAGACGGTCAACGATGTCCAAATCTTCGGCGATTTGTCGGCTTGCATCCGCCTCGTCGACGTGGGCCGTGTGGGCTTCGAAGAAGTGAATTTCACGAACACGAATGAACGAGCGTGTTTGCTTGGTCTCGTAGCGGAAGGTGTTCACCATTTGGTAAATTTTCAGCGGGAGGTCCTTGTGGGAACGAATCCACAGCGGGAACATGGTGTACATGGCCGTCTCTGAAGTCGGGCGCAAGAACATCGGGATGTCCAGGTCGTTTTCACCGGCGTGCTTCACCCAGTAGACTTCTTTCTTGAAACCGCCTTCTTCCTCTTCGTCGCGAAGGTCGTCGGGGTCGACGCCTTCCTCACGAGCTCGCTTGAGCCGTGCGACGAGAGCGTTCTCCTTCTCGAGGAGGTTTTCAGGAATGAGTAAGGGGAAATTCACTTCCTCGTGGTTGGTCCTTTCCATCTCGGCGTGCGTGAGGCTGTCGATGAGCTTCATCGTCTTCCAGCCGTACGGCCGCCAAACGTCCATGCCCTTGATCGGATACCGCTTGTCAACAAGCTCAGCGGCTTCCACAATGAACGGGTACCACTCGTTGAAATTCTCGCTCTTCGAGGGAATGCCTCGCTTCGCTTTGCGGTTGCCCATGATGTTGGGGCGGACTTCCGTTTCATCAAGATGACGCTTCTTCATCGGCTGAAGCAATGGTCTTCCCGAGCGAGATCAGCGCCAGGACGGCAGCACCGCACCAAACGACCTCCAGCACGAAGAACGCCCACTCATCGATGAGAAAGGCTCGCACACCCAACAGGCCGGAGCCCACGGCCATCAGGACGAGGTAGGTTGGTTGTTTGCTGTGGAGAACGTTGCGAGTTTCAAGGAGAAAGGCCAGCAAGATGCACATCATGCCAACGTAAGCAATGGACTCCGACAGCCATCCGTCGGGGGACACCGGTGTTCACTTCCTACGAATCCACAGGAAACCGGCCACGAGGACAACCAGCGCCACGATGTCGGGGATGCCAATGCCGCCAGCCACACCGCCAACCCCACTCATGCTTTCGGAGAGCAGGGAATACGACCATCCGTCCGATTCACCGATCAAATGCGGGCTCATCAGGTTCAACCGGGTTTGCTCAGGGCCACGGCACGCATCGGGCTCACACACGCCGTTGAACACGGACGAGAACAGACCGAAGAGGTTCAGGATGACAACGAGAAGACCGCCAAGGAACACAAAGCGCAGTGGACTCTTCTGCGCCGAGGGAACCGGTGGCAGGTCAAGTTGAACATCGGGAACGGGAAGTGGAACGGGGGCAACGCCGGCAGGTGCACCCACCGAACCGATGACCTCAACGAGCATGTCGGTTGGAGGCGCCACCTCGGTGACCGGAGCGGTGCCGGCCAGCAAGTCCTGTGCATCACGGGCTTTGACCGGTTGAACGGCAGCGATTTTGATGCCGTAGAGACGGTCGGCGAGGCTGACCAGTGTCGGGTCGTCAGCGATTTCTGACGGGTCAAGTTCACCGTCCAACAACTGTTGGAGCCGTTCTTGAACCGATGACATGGGATGCCTCCTCAGGGGTGCGTGAGCGCTTCCCTTCAAGAAGCCTCCTTTCCCAGTGACGAACCCGCGAAAGCGTCAGGCTTCCTCGTCGTTGTATTTGTTGATGAGCGATTGACTGACCAGTGCACCGCTGCAGTGCGGGCACCGATCAGCATCACCGAGCATCGTCGGACGGATGGCGAGAACGGCCAAGCAGTGCGGACAGGCGGCCAACATTTCGCCGTCTTCGAGGGTGAAATCAGAAAGTGGGCCTTTGCGGTGATAGCCTGCTCGATAAGCAGGATGCCAGTGGAACAGTGCCCGCCGGCCTGACCCGAGCGCCGCCCAAGCAAACAACGCAACAAACAACAGGTTGGAGACGTAGCCGCCAGCGGCTAGGAGCACGAGGGAATAGAGGGCGTTGGCGACGAACACCAAACAGGCCGCAATCAAGACCCCAACAGCCGGCCAGTACGCCCAGGGTTTCCGATTCCGGTAACCAGTGTAGACGAGCAACGTGATGAGCAGCAAGCCGCCCACAAGGGCATCGACCACGATGCCAGAAAACAATGCACCAACGAGCAAGTAGAAGGAAAACACCACGATGGCGCCGTCGACGAGCACAATGAAACTCGTTCCACGATGGACGTGTGCTACGGGGTCACTTCCCGGCGCAGCAGAAGGGGCAGCGCCCGCCAGGACCATCTCGTCTGCACGGTTGCTGGCCACGGTTTTGCCTCGAGCGAGGGGCATTTGAATCATTTGTTTCCGCCCACCACCGCAAGCGAAGGTGTCTTGACGGTCAGCAGGTTCCCCGCATCATGGCCCTCCGGGACACCGACGTTGAACCGACCGGTACGTCGCTGGGCGGATGCAAGGTTGTCTTGGGCGTCACCGGTGGCATTGCGGCCGTGGAAACGGTGCGCCTTGCTCGTGCACTGCGAAGAGAGGGGGCGCACCTCACCGTCATCATGCTGTCTCTTATACACATCTCCGAGCCCACGAGACACCATGTC
>CAXGZM010000147.1:0-3624 GCA_964014165.1 uncultured euryarchaeote
CGTTGAACCAGCACGCCGGCGCCCGAACCGGTCATTGTGTAGTGGAACCCTCCTTCATCGACCATGATGGGAGGGACCCCGACCGCCATGGCTTCCAGTGGTGTAAACCCGAAGGGCTCGTGATGTGCATGGCTGACCATGGCGTGGGCGCCACGGACCACACCAACAAGCGCCGCTTGAGAGAGCCGTGGCATGCAGAACACGTCCACGCCAAGGCGTTTTCCTTCTGCGGTGAGGGCCGCCTTTTCTTCGGCTGAGCCGCCACCAGCTTGGACCAGCGCGTACGGCGTGTTCGCCAGTGAACGCAGGGTGTCGTAGGTCCCCTTGACGTGGGATATCGTACCGATGGTGACCACATAGGGGCCTTCGGGAAGCGTCACGTCGCCTCGCTCCGTTTCTTCCTCGGCAGTGGCTTCAGCCGGCCAGTTGCTGAGGTCGACGGTTGGCAGCACGTGCGAACCTTCGAGCGGCCGACCTTGTTCATCCCGTCGAGGCGGATGGCCGTTGGTGGTCGTGGGGTCGGATGGGAGATCGTAGGTGCGCTCGAGAAGGATTTGACTCCACGGTGAGTTGCCAAACATCGCGCTCTTCGGGCGACTGAGCAGGGCGCGAACGAAGCGCTGGTCCCGACGCCGTTGCCGTGTGAACACCAGGTTGGTGAGCCAGAGCGGACGCTTGGGCTGGCCGTTGGGGTGGCGATGGAGCACGTCTTCGTACAGCCATCGCGGCGGTTCAAGGCAGTGATAATTGACGGGAAGATGCAGGGGAACGAGCGGGAGGATCTCAAGCGTACCTCGGCAAACCGACAGGTGAACCACATCGAAGTGGTCCCATGGAATGTCCAACGCAGCCCATGCCTTTTGCGCCGCTTTGCTCGCTGCAGCCGTCACCTCGGCCAACGCACCTTCGGGCCAGATGAACGGCGTTGAGGGTTTGATGAGAACGGGTGTTGCGGGTTGCATGAGCTCCACAGCCTCGTCTGAGATGTCAAGCGTTGCCAAATGCACATCCCAACGCCCGTGAGCCATGCGGATGAGTTGGAGCAGTTCACGTTCTGCGCCGCCCATGGTCGCAAACGAACCGCGCACGATGAGAAGACGAGGTCGCGCCTCATTTTCCTCAAGTGCCATGGCTGAAGGCTGGCCAAGGCGTATTTAAACTTCAAGGGGTCGTTTTGGCCGATTTGCCAACCCCACCGTAAAGGCGACCGTTTGAAAAGGGAAAGCATCTGCCAACCAGCATGGGCAGCAAGACGGCCATGATTACCGGTATCACCGGACAGGACGGCTCCTACCTCGCAGAACTCCTCCTCGAGAAGGGTTACACCGTCTACGGACTGGTCCGCCGTGTCTCTCAGCCCACCTCCGGTCGAAGCCTCATCAACCACCTGATGAGCAACGACAAGTTCCACCTTCTCAACGGTGATTTGGCCGACCAGAATTCCATCGACAATGCCGTCAACCAGACGCAACCCGACGAGTTCTACAACCTCGGCGCCATGTCCTTCGTCCCCGAATCGTGGCGCTCCCCCATGATGACGGCCGACATCACCGGATTGGGTGCACTTCGCTGCCTCGAAGCCATTCGAAAGCATGCGCCTCACTGCCGCTTCTATCAGGCCGGTTCCTCCGAGCAATACGGCAAGGTTCGAGACGTTCCTCAAACCGAACTGACGCCCTTCCACCCCCGCTCTCCTTACGGTTGCGCCAAGGTTTTCGCGTTCGAAATCACCCGAAACTACCGCGAGTCCTACGACATGTTTGCGTGCACGGGCATTCTCTTCAACCACGAAAGCCCTCGCCGTGGTCTCGAATTCGTCACCCGGAAGGTCACCATGACCGCCGCTCGCATCGCCCACGGCTTTGACGAGTGTTTGTGGATCGGCAACGTCGACGCCAAGCGAGACTGGGGCTTCGCCGGCGATTACGTCGAGATGCAGTGGCGCATGCTCCAGCAGGACAAGCCCGGCGACTACGTCGTGGCGACCGGTCGCACGCACAGCGTGCGCGACATGATTTCACTCGCGTTCTCTCACGTTGGCATGGACCTGACGTGGTCGGGTGAAGACGTTGATACCATCGCCACCGACCAGAACGGCGTCGTTCGTGTGCGAACCAATCCCAAGTTCTTCCGTCCTGCCGAAGTGGACTTGCTCATCGGCGACCCTGCGCTGGCCGAGAAGGAACTCGGTTGGGTGCCCAGCACCTCGTTTGAGGAACTCGTTCAGATGATGGTCGACGCCGACATGACGACCGTGCAGGAAGCCGTTGACGGTGGCTACGCTCCGCCGACGCCACCCGAGTGATTGTGCAGGAAGGGTCGCCGTGTCGCTGCCCGTTCTCTACTCCTTTCGCCGCTGCCCCTACGCCATGCGGGCGCGGATGTCCATCGTTCGGCAGGGCTTCGAGGTTGAACTTCGCGAAGTCGTTCTTCGAGACCGCCCCGGCCACATGATGGAGATTTCACCCAAGGGTACGGTGCCCGTGCTCCTGCTGCCCGACGGCACGGTCATCGAGGAGAGCCTTGAGATCATGCAGCACGTGCTGGACTGGGAACTCAGCGAGGAGGAAGCGCACTGGGTGGAACGCAACGATGAGGAATTCAAGTTCCACCTGGACCGCTACAAGTACCCGAATCGCTACGAGGACATTGACGAAGTGGAACATCGCACGCTGGCTTCGGCTTACTTGAGCGACCTTGATGGACGCCTGGGCGAGGGCTCGGCCTTTGCGCCGCAACTCAACGACGCCCTCTTCCCCTTCGTGCGGCAGTTCGCCAACCACGACCGAGATTGGTTTGACGTTCAGCCGTGGGCCAACGTTCACGCATGGCTGGCCGAGCACCTCGATTCGGATGAATTCAAACGCTGCATGAAGAAAGAGAAGCAGTGGGTTGCGGGCAACGAAACGGTGCGCTTCCCCTGAGGCCGTCGTACGCTGACTCCTCGGAGGGAAATCCTTCAAGTTCGGCAGGGCCTTGGTTGGACCATGACTGAATTCATCCGCTTTGATTTCCCCTTCCCCGAGGACGAGCGCATCCGTCGAATTTGGCAGC
Source organism: uncultured euryarchaeote (assembly GCA_964014165.1). GTDB lineage: Archaea > Thermoplasmatota > Poseidoniia > Poseidoniales > Poseidoniaceae > Poseidonia. The sequence goes on from CAXGZM010000147.1 coordinate 3,055, forward strand.
AAATCGCCTCGGTTCGCCACGACGTCTACGCCGATGAATTGCATCAATACGACCCCAACGCTGAGGGATTACTCGAAGACCCTGGTCGTCATTTCATTGCGTGCGTCGAGGGCGACGACCTGATCGGCTACATCAGCCTTAATCCACCCGAAAGCCAGCCGTTCCGATTGACGACCTACTTCTCCGGCGACGTGCTTGAGCAGACGGTGTTTGCCGCTTGCACCGACCCCAAGAACACCGCTTTTGAGGTCAGGGGACTCACGGTGGCATCGGCGTACAGGGGCCAAAACCTGGCGTTTCGTTTGATGCGCCACGCCCTTGAATTCGTGGTTGAGCGAGGCGGCACCGACATCGTCGCCATGGGGCACACCGAGGTGGTGAAACTCTACGAGAGCAACGGCCTGAAGGTGTTCCACGAAGCAGGTGTTCAGCACGGCCAAACGGTGTACTTCCCCATGCACATGAGCGTGAGCGCCGTGCTGAAGTCGCACGCCAAAAAAATCCAAGCCGACCGGGAGGACGAGGCGGGCGATGATGCATGCTACCACGGCGGGCAGTCGTGGGAAACCT
>CAXGZM010000148.1:0-3615 GCA_964014165.1 uncultured euryarchaeote
CAACAACTCGTCCAAAGCCGTGGTGGCCAAGGACAGCATGGATTCGGTGGTGCTGGTGAACCCGAGTTGTTTTCGAATGGAACGATTGGCGGCGACCACGTGTTCGAAGAACCCCGAGTTGTAATGGCTGATCAAGCCACGGTCTTTGTGGAAGTTGATCGACTTGCGGAACTGCGACATCACCTGCAACTCCCCCATCATGAACGAGTCAAGGCCGCTGCAAATCTTCACGAGTTGGCGCCAAGCTGCGGTTCCTTCAAACACCTCAAACGGGAGAGGTTCGAGTTGATTGACATCGGCGATGGTCGAGCAAAGAACGTCAGGTCCTACACCGAAGCCGACATAGAGGACGCGGTTGCAGGTCGAAAATTCGAATATTTCTGCTTCTGCGGCCTCACTGATGCTACGGACATAGGCCGCTCGTTCATCGTCCGAGATCCCCTCTGTGGTGATGTCCTTGGCAGCGGTGATCGTATCGGATGTAAATTTGAGAGCGGCGAGAGAAATACGCTCCGTGTCCTTTCCGTCTTCACCTTCGATGCGCTTGGCGACCGCCTCGGCCAGCCATGCCAAATCGATCAGCGCTTCGCTCACTGAAGACCCCCATGGACACCCAAGGCAGAGGTGCTTAGGAACCTTTGTAACCGGGAACTTCGCAGCCTGTTACGTTCCAAATTTGAGATGTACCAATTGGGGCGTCTCACGTTCGAACCAAACAGACGCGAAGCACGAGCACGTCACCCGTCCCTCGGCGAGCGTTTGATAGGTTCGTGTGTTCGCCCAACCAACATCCGAGCCACCCCCAACCGGCCCCGCCAACCGAGGACCGTGGCTCCAGGAGTGAGCCGCATGGCAGGAATGGACCCGCAGCTGAAAGCCAAACTGCAGAAGCAACGCTACCACATCGTGGGCGAGCACGGTGGCGTGAAAACGTGCCACTGGACCAAGGAATCGCTGCTTCGCGACCGCCAGTGCTACAAAGGCAAGTTCTACGGCGTTGCCAGCCACAACTGCATGCAAATGTCGCCGGTGGTCGACCAATGCAACCTGGCGTGCACCTACTGCTGGCGAGAACCTCACATGGACACGCTGGAACTGACCGACCAGGACCCGCTCGACCTGCTCTACGAATCCGTTCGCGCCCAGCGACGCCTGCTCTCGGGCTTCGGGGGCAACCCCAAGGTGCCTCGCGAGAAGTGGCTGGACGCTCAGAACCCGAAGCACGTGGCGATCTCGCTCAACGGTGAGCCCACCCTCTACACCCGCCTCGCCGAGTACATGGACCTGTGCCACAAGCACGGCATGACCACCATGTTGGTGACCAACGGCACGTTGCCCAAGGTGCTCGAAAAATTGGACACGCTGCCCACCCAGCTCTACGTCTCGGTCGACGCCCCCAACAAGCAGGTGTTCGATGAGGTCTGCCGGCCCAAGTGGAACAGCGGCGCGTGGGAGCAGTTTGAGAAAACCATCGACCTCTTGCCGTCCCTCGACACCCGCATCGTCTGCCGCCACACGCTGATGAAAGGTGTGAACATGAGCGACACCCACATCAAGGAATTCGCTGCACTGGACAACCGTGCAGACCCTGATTTTATTGAAAACAAGGGCTACGTGTTCGTTGGCCACAGCCGAGAAAACCTCGCCATGGAGAACATGCCCAGCCACGACGACATCATGGCGTTCTCTCGGAAAATTGCGCCCCTTACCAACCGAGAAGTCCTCTCCGATTCTCGCCCCAGCCGTGTTGCTTTGGTGGGCACCGAAATCACGCCCATTCCCATCCCCGAACCGACGATGTTCTTCCCCGAAGACCTCGGGATTGCCCCGCCGGTCAAGCACCTGCCTGTCATCTCGTAGGATTTCAGATCAGTTGCTTGAACATCGCTGCAATCTCAGCGTTGGCCGTCCGGACGGATTTGGTCGCGTCGGCGGCCATGAAGCCGTGGCCCTCGGTCGTGAATTCCTTGTACAGCGTTTTGACGCCGTCCTCCACCAGTCGGTCCGCATAGGCCTTGCCCTCGTCTCGCATCAAATCAAAACCCGCCGTGATGACGACGGCCGGCGGCAGCCCCGACAAATCGGTGGCAAACAGGGGCGAAACGTACGGGTCCTTTTCGAGCGGACGACCCTGAAGATAGTTGGATCTCGCCCACTCAAGCTGCGTTTTGGTGAGGACGTGCCCTTCACCGAGTTCCTCCATGGACGGATGCGAGAGGGTGTAGTCGATCATCGGGTACACCATCATCTGGGCCTTCGGTAGCCATTTTCCAGCGTCGCGACGCCTGAGGCACACCACTGCGGTCAAGTTCCCGCCTGCGCTGTCCCCGGCCACCGAGATGCGCTCGGGGTCGATTTGCAAGTCTGCGGCGTTGGTTCGGACCCATTCGAGGGCAGCGTCAGCATCGTTGAGTGGGCTGGGGTACGGGTGCTCGGGCGCAAGGCGGTAGCCCACAGCGAACACCTTGGCCTTGAGTTCCCGAGCGAGGTACTCGCACGTGCTTCGACAGGCCCAAATGCCCAAGGCGCAATAAACGCCACCATGGAAGTACACAACTGCGGGCCCGCCGGGCTGGTAGGTCTTGTGCGTAAATTCAGCGACGGTGATGGAACCACCCTCAACCTCAACGGTCCGGTCCTGTCGGCGAATGCCCCGGAGCGGGGGTTTTTCGAAGGGCTTCATCTGTTTCTTCCAAATCTCCCGCAACTCAGGGACGGTCTTGGTCTCGTCGAGGCCAAAAATCCCCTGTTTGATGGCGGTGACCGCAATGAACTGCCCGGCGGGATCGAAAACCCGGCCGCCCGAGGCGGTCATCTGGGGTCGCCCGGACATTCGAATCAACACGCTACCGGGCAGCGAAACAATCAGGCGGGTCAACAAGCGGGTCAATGCGCCAAGCATTGGCAAGCCATCATTGATGCCGGATTAAATAGACTTCTGAGCCGGTGGTTTCCCTCAAGAAGCGAGAACGGCGTCAACGATGCTGAGCATTGTCTTGTTCTCCTCAGGCGAACGCACAGCAAATCGGACAGCGTTGTTTGGCAGCATGACGCCCATGTTTTGGGCGTCCCGCACAAAGAGCCCCTCCGCTCTGCAGGCTTCGATGAACCGAAGCGAGGTGAAGCCAGAGGCGGGAGGCAGGTAGGTCAACAGGTAGTTGGCCACACCTGAAAACACGCGGAAGCCGAGCCCCTCAAGCGTTGTTTGCATCGCTGCTCGCTGCTGGTGGATGATGTCGTATTGCGCTGCGTAGTAGGCCTCATTTCGCAAGGCCGCCACCGCCGCCAACTGTCCCGGAAGGCTCACGGCCCACGGCGGAATGTACCGGCGAAGCGTCGGCATGTTTTGGCTTACGGCGTAAGCGACGCGCAATCCGGAGAGGGCGTAGCACTTGCTCATGCTCTTGCAGACCACCAACTCGGGCAGCGAGCCGCACAGGGGTTCCAGCGAAACGGCGTCGGGCAGGTAGTTGATGTAGGTCTCATCAACCCAGATCATCTTGCATTTGGAATCAGGATGGTTCGAATGGGCGATCCTGCTCACGATGCCATCCATGGCCTCGCAATACACGCCGGTGGGGCTGTTGGGGTTCACGAGAATCACGGCGTCGTGTT
>CAXGZM010000149.1:0-3608 GCA_964014165.1 uncultured euryarchaeote
TCGGATGGGTTGGAAGGGGCTATCCGAACCCCCATCCGATAGGAAGAAGCCTTTGGAAGTGCTTTGCATGGGTCTGTTTGTTCGCTACCGTTGTGTACACATGCAGGCATCTGAACAGGTGTGAAAAAAACGTAGAGAGAAAGAACAAGAGGCTAAATGGGAGAGCCATTGGTTTCAAAGTATGGGCGAGGTCGTCATCGGCATTTCAGGCGCCTCTGGAGCCATCTACGGCGTGCGCCTCGCCGAAGTCCTCTCCGAGATGGGCAAAACCATTCGCCTCGTTGTCACCGATTCGGGCAAGATCACGCTCAAGCACGAATGCGACATGACGCCCAAAGCCCTGGCCGAATCCACCAACGCCATCCTCGAGAACGCCAAGAACGTCGGTGCCAAGTCCGCTTCGGGGTCGGCCAAAATCGACGCCGTCGTCATCTGTCCCTGTTCGGGCACCACCATCGGCAAGCTCGCAGCCGGCATTTCCGACAACCTCGTGACCCGCTCGGCCATCGTCGCCCTGAAAGAGCGACGCAAGCTCATCATCGTGCCCCGAGAGGCCCCCTACGCCACGGTTCACCTCGAGAACATGGCCAAACTTTCGCAGTGGGGCACCATCGTCATCCCCGCTTCGCCCGGCTTCTACAACCACCCGAAGAACATCGACGACATGGTGGACTTCATCGTCGCTCGCATCCTCGACCAACTCGGTTACGAGCACGACATCGGGCGACGCTGGACCGGCGACGAAGTCTGAACCGACGCCGGACCGCCGACTTCTTCAACAAGGAAGGCGAGGGAACAACGGGTGAGCCCATGGACCTGCAGAGCAAGACCGTTGCTGAACTCAAAGACATGCTCAAGGAGCAAGGCCTCCCCGTGAGCGGAAACAAAAGCCAACTCATCGAGCGGCTGGAAGGACAGGGAGCGACCGACGCCGTGCTCAGTTTGGAAGACGACGTCAAGGATTCTACCGGCGGTTTGGACGAAGAACACGTGCCGTGGTGGCGAAGTACGGACATACTTACTCCCCAAGCACTCATGGCCATTGGCGTCGTGGTGCTGATGATCACCGCCGTCTTTGTCTTCCGTCCCACCTGGCTCGGCTTTTCACCCAATTACGAATACGATCTCATCGATTACGATGCAGCACAAACCCGTGCCTTTGCCGAAGACCTCGTGGCGCTGGGCCATCCCGAATGGGAGGGGCGCATGAGCGGCACCACCGAGGAAGCCAACACGTCGGCCTACATCGCTGCTCAGTTTGAGGCGATGGGACTGTCCGTCACCGAACATTCCTACCAGGTTCCCATGCACCACGTCAACAGCGAACCGAGTCTCCGGATTTGCGTGCAAGGGTTCGGAGGCAACAGCCCGTGCGAAGGACTCGGTTCTTTTGGCAGTCAGGTCACCCAATTCCAGCACCGCGTTGACTACGTCATTCAGGGCTTCTCGGGACGCTCGGAATACACCTTTGACGACGACGTTCAGGTCACCGATGTCGGCAACGGCACCGACGACGCCCTTTGGGCTTCAGCGGCGGGCAGCATTGGCTACGTCCGCAGCGGTGCAGACGTTGGCGGCAACACCGGCATCTTCTCCAAAGCCGCTGAAAACAACCTTGCGGGTCTTATTTTCGTCAACAAAGACGCCAACTGCGGCCAAATCGAAGCCAACGATTGCGTGCCCATCTTCAAGGGAAGCAGGATCGACGAAGTCGCAGCAGCCAACGGAGGAAGCATTCCTTCCGAGTTGCCGTTCATCGCCATGTCAAAGGATGCAGGAGAAATCCTCGAGCAGTCCATTTTCAACGCCACCGGCCCGCAAGGGGTGCTAGAAATGGTCATCGATGTAACCAACGACCAAGAACGCACCATCTACGTGCCCTGCGGTGAGATTCGTGGAAAATCCTCCGAAGTGGTCATCGTTGGCGGCCACCACGACACCGTCTACCACGGACAGGGCGCCGTGGACGACACCTCGGGAACCGCCAGCGTGATGGAAATCGCTCGCCAACTGAGCGCCGTTGTCAACGAATCCGGTACGCCCGAGCGCACCCTCCGCTTTTGCACGTGGGGCGGTGAGGAAGAAGGCCTCTACGGAAGCAGAGCTTACGTCCAAGCCTTCCAAAACAGCTTGCGGAACAACCTGCGCCTCTACCTCAACCTCGACATGAACCACGTCGATGCGGACATGTCAACCCGAGGGAACACCGTCACGCTCTTTGGCAACCATCAGGACGACATTGACCACGTGAAGCGGATTGCAGCGTTGTACCAGGACGAGCGTTCCGACGTCGCCGACCGCTACGACATCCGCTTTGCAACCCTCACGGGAGACAAAGGTGCCTCCGACGGCATGCCCTACAACTCCGACCACGGCCCCTTTGTCTACGATTTGGGTGATGGTGAGCGAGGGCGCGCCGTGGTGTGCTACGGCAGCGGAAGTTGGGAATACCACACCTACGCCGACACCATGGACCGCTTCAACGAAGAATCGCTGGGCGTCTCGGTGACCATCTACGGGACCTACATGCGCTTCCTTGCCTACTCAAATGACTGAGCGTGGGGTTCAAAACACGACGACCGGTGGACAAGGCATGGTCGCACCGAGCGCTTGGGCCAGCCACATCTTGGTCGCTTCAAAGACCGAGGCCTTGCAAATCAAAGACAAGGTTGGGAAACTCAAGGATTTTCAAAAGCTGGCGAGGAAAAAGAGCACCTGCCCCTCCAGTCAAAAAGGCGGGGACCTCGGTTGGTTCCGCAAGGGTCGCATGGTCAAGGCCTTCGAGGACGCCGTTTGGGACACGCCCGTCGCCACCGTTTCACCGCCGGTCAAGACGCAATTTGGCTACCACCTGATTTGGGTCCACGAGCGCGACGAGCAGGACTGAGGTGGTACCGTGCAGTGGCGTGTTGGTCTCGAGGCCTACGAAGTCGTGGCCGCTCACGGCTGGTACGAGGAGGAACGTCAACACCCGCAGCCGTTCATTTTCACGGTGTGGGCGACGCTGTCGGGGAACGATCGCATCGAGGACCTGGACGAGACCCTGAATTACGCTGACATCCAAATCGCCATTGACGAAGTCATGCTGAAAGCGCCCGAACCCATCCATCTCATGGAGGACATGGGTCAGCGCGTGGTCGACCTGCTCGCCGCCCATTCGAGCGTGGCTTCCCTCTCCGTTCGCATCGAAAAGCCACGGGCGCCGCTCCCGCATCCGGGTGGACTGCCCGTAATCGAGGTCCTCTGGCAGCGAGCGTGAGCGAGGCTTAAACGCCGCATCGCCCAGCCGCTTTCATGGTCGTCACCGGACGGGTCTACGTCCCGAGCGCCGTCGAAGAGGACGGCACGGTGGTCGGCATGGGTTGTTTCAGCACCCAAGAAACAGCGCTCAACGTGCTGCGTTCCTTCCTCAAAAAATCCCACCAGGTGCCCCTGCAGCGTGCCAGCGTCGCATCGTGGGACGTGGACGTGGTCGGTGATGATGCGGTGACCGTGCTCTCGGAATACGAATGCCGCACCTGCCCCGTCTGCCATCGCACCACGTTTTGGATCGACATTGAACGCTTCAAGGCCAAATGCTACGGGTCAGCCTGCGGTGCGTGGATTGA
>CAXGZM010000150.1:0-3586 GCA_964014165.1 uncultured euryarchaeote
CGTTCATGAGCGAACTGCTCGACAAGATGGGCGTTGAGCACGTCGACCTGTATTGCGACTGGGACGCCACCGAGCCAAACCACGGCGCCGACCCGACCCGACCGAAGAACATGGTCGACCTCGGAGCAGCGGTCGTGGAACACGAATGCGAATTTGGCATGGGAGCGGACGGCGACGGCGACCGCATCGGCGCCGTGGACGAACAAGGACGGTTCATCTATCCCGACCGGCTCATCGCTCTGCTGGCAGAAGATCTGCTACGAGACGAAGACGACATGCCCGAGGATGCAGCCGACGACGAGCACCTTCGCATCGTCTACGACGTGAAGTGCTCAATGAACGTCGAGCAAGCCATCCTGCAAGCCGGTGGACGACCCGTCATGGCCCGTACCGGCCACTCGTTCATGAAGCGGGTGTTGGCCAGCATGCCCGACTGCAAGATGGCGGCCGAGATGAGCGGCCACATCTTCCTCGCCGACCGTGGGTGGTACGGCTTTGACTGCTCGCTCTACAACGCTGCGCGCCTCATTGAGTTGTGGTCTCGCCATGCGCCGGTCAGCGAAGGCGGCCCGACCTTCTCGAGCGAACTCGACCGTTTGGCGCCTCCTCTTCCCACCACCGGAGAGGTCAAAGTACCGTGCGCTGAAGGAGACAAACTCGAGGTCGTCGCGGCCATCACCGAGGCCTTCGAAGACCACGAGTGCTCCACCGTGGACGGTGTACGTGTGCGCTTCGACAACAACGACGGAGAATACGTCGGCTGGTACTTGGCCCGCAAATCCAACACCGAACCGGTGCTCGTGATGCGTATCGAAGCCACGAGCGATGACGAACTGAAGCGAATCCGTGACATGGTCAACGACCGAGTTGCGCAGCACCTCGACATCAGCACGTTGCTGAGCGCCTGATCAAAGATCGCTGGTGTCGATGTAGGGTGCGATGGTGTATTCAAGCACCATCAGTTCAACGGTGTAGTCCACCGTTTCGCCGCCGTCTGAACGTGAACAGGTTGGTGAAGGTTCATTGCCCGCCTGTGAAGCAACAGAGATGCTTACTGTATGGTCACCAAGACCCGCACCCATGGAATCAATTTGCGCTTTGATTTCGTCCATTGAAAGGCCTGAGACGACTTGGCCCACCATGGATGCGTTGTACCAAATGGCCGACACTTCGTGTGCACCGCTGCCGCCGTTGTTTTGTCCCTCAGCTGAAGCGCTGAAGTCGAGGTGAGATGCACCACCGATGATTGTGTCTGCAGCGGCGGACCCAATACATGCTAATCCGGAAGAAGTTTCGTCTTCACCGTAGGACATGCTGAGGCGCAAGCCTACGATGTTGAGGTCATCGGCGTTGTTGATGGCGTCGGTGTTGAACGTGTCCGTCCAGGGGTCACCGTCGCCGATGGGCTCGGAACCCGAATCGAGTTGAACGTAGGTGATCTCCCCGTTCACCTGGTAGTCGGCCACGCCGCCCCCAAGGCTTCCGTCGGCGCCGCTGGCAGCCATGCCGAAGTAAAGGGGGAAGGCAAGCAGGAAGAACAGAATGCTGCCGACCATGATCTGTGCGTCACTGTTTTCCATCAGGTCGTCAATGGTGTACATAACGCTCCCTCTGTCCGTGGCGAGGAGGTGCCATTCTCTATGGCTTTCGGTGTGAAAAGCGGGTCGGTTGCGGGCTAACAGGGTTGAAACAGGCTCGTGCGGTCAGCCGCCGCCACCTTCGCCGTCGCCGCCCTCGCCATCGTTTTCAGTCTCATCTTCCTCATCGTCGCCCCGTGTCAGCGCCAAGACGTTGTTGATGGCGGCGACGCCCAGCAACGTGAGGAACAGGAGCAGCGGGAAACACAGCCAGTACATGTCAAAGGATTCTTCTTCAGGAGGTTCTGGCAAGACGAACTCCTCAACCTCCGTTTCGTTGCGCACGGACGCCACGGTGTTGTTGGCCTCCTCTCGCACTTCGATGATGACGAAGAGTTCGACCGGCACCATCTCACCGAGCACCGTAATGGTGTAGTTCGTCTCGTTGGACGGCTCGGTTGGTGTACCGGAGATGCGGCCGTTCTCAAAGACGAGGCCCTCTGGCAGGGTCGGGGCGATGGTCCAGACCGGGTTTTGGTTGTCGCCAAAGTAGTAGATGGGGTTGAGCCTCGGCATGGTTCCGTTGACGTCCAGCACAACACGCGTGGTTGGATAGCGAGCGTAGAACGTGGGCTGGTTCACGGTGAGGTTGAACGTTGCCTTGGCCACACCGCCCGAATTGTTGGCCCACACGGTGTACGTGGTCTGGCTGAAGTTGGTCGTTGCCACGCCGATGATGTAGCCGTCCACGAAGGTCAGGCCGGGCGGCAAGGCTGGTTCAATCGACCAGTTGTCGGCCACACCGCCATCGAGCACGGGGATGATGCGCCCGCGGGTCACACCGTTGACCAGGACGACCTCAGCCTCGGGATAGTCGATGATCACGACCGGTTCAAGGACCTCAATGGTGAACGTGATGTTGGCTGAGCCTCCAGAGTTGTTCGCCCAAATCGTGAACGTCGTTTCGGACAGGTTCACCGACGGCGTGCCGTAAAGCCAACCGTCCCACAGGCCCACGCCATCTGGCAGCGCCGGCTCAATTTCCCAGGTCGCCACCGTGCCGCCCGTGTTGTTGACGGTGGCGCTGAACAGGGTCACGCCTCGGGTACCGAAGAACCGCTCGTTGAAGCTCAGGACAGCGACCGGCTCGACCACCGTGATGTTGAGGAAAGCGAAGGCCGTGCCGCCGCTGTTGAGCGCCGTCACGGTGTAGGTTGTGTTGGTGCTGTTCACCAGTGGCACGCCCGTAATGCTGCCGTTGTCAAAGACCATGCCCTCGGGCAGTTCGGGACTGATGGACCAAGAAGCAACCATGCCACCGCCGAGAATCGGCACGATGCTGGCGTTGTCCTCGCCGCGCGTGAGCGTGATGTTCTCGGGCACATAGACGACCGTGGCCACCGGCTCAAGCACGGTGATGGTCAGGTAGGCCACGCCCGTACCGCCGGAATTGTTGGCGTAGATCGTGAAGACGGTCGCCGTCATGTTGACCAGTGGCTCGCCTGAAATCGTACCGTTGGTGAAGTTCAGGCCTTCGGGCAGCGCAGGGGAAATGCCCCACGCTTCGGCCATGGCGTCGCTACCGAACACCGGCGAAGCGGTGCTCATGGTCTCGTTTCGGGTGAGCACCAGGCTGTTCGGGTTGTAGATGAAGTCAACCACCGGCTCGAGAACGGTGATGTTGACCGTGGTTGAAGCGGCACCGCCCGACGTGTTGGCCCAAACGGTGAACATCGTGGTCGTCATGTTGACCTCGGGCGTGCCCGAAATCACGCCGTCAGCGAAGAATAAACCGTCCGGCAGTGCCGGCGTGATGGACCAGTTGCCGACGTTGCCGCCACTGACCGTTGGCGACAGCGTGTCCATCGTCTCGTTGCGAATGAGTGTGATGTTGTACGGGTCGTAGGACAGGTTCACCGCCGGCTCGAGCACCGTGATGTTGACCCACGCCGCGGCGCTACCGCCCGTGGTGTTGGCGTACACAAGGTACTGCGTCTGGGTCATGTTCA
>CAXGZM010000151.1:0-3540 GCA_964014165.1 uncultured euryarchaeote
AACCCGTTCCCGTGGATGGAGATGATCTCCATGCAGGGCAAGACCAACTTCTTCGAGAAGCGCGTCGCCGAGTACCAAAAGGCAGGTGTCATGGACAGCGCCTCCCTTGGAAGCGTCCAACAGCGATTTTCCGTGGACGAAGACTTTTGAACCGTACGCGGTCAAAGAAAGATATCACGCACTCAAATGAACACCGGAGGAGGAATGAATCATGGCCATGCAAGTTGTAAATCGAAAGGGCGAGCGAGAAGATGTACGATTTGATGCCATTCATGAAAAACTGGTGAAATTGGCCGAAGGGCTCGACTCCACGTGGGTTGACCCGGGTCACGTTACCAAGTTGACCATCGAAGGCCTGTATGACGGTGTGACCACCCGGGAGTTGGATCAGCTCGCTGCTGAGACCTCCGCTTCTCTCGCTTCGCATCACCCTGACTACAGCCGCTTGGCCGCTCGCATTTGCGTGGACGACCTCCACCGCTCCACCAAGGAAACCTTCACCGACGTCATCACCGACCTCCGCGAGTACATCGACCCCGAGTCCAACAAGCACGCTCCGCTCATCTCCGCAGAAGTGTACGAGATCATCATGGCCAACGCCGATTTGCTCAACAACCACATCGACTACAGCCGAGACCACAATTACGACTACTTTGGATTCAAGACGCTTGAGCGCTCCTACTTGCTCAAGCTCGACGGTGAAGTGGCCGAGCGACCCCAGCACATGCTGATGCGCGTGGCCGTGGGCATTCACCACACGAACCTCGAGAAGGCCCTCCACACCTACGACCTGATGAGCCAGGGCTACTTCACCCACGCCACCCCCACGCTGTTCAATTCCGGCACCCCCATGCCTCAGATGTCGTCGTGCTTCCTGCTCACCATGCAGGACGATTCCCTCGACGGTATCTACGACACGCTGAAGCAATGCGCCCTGATTTCAAAGTCGGCCGGTGGCATCGGGCTTTCGATTCACCACGTCCGCTCAAAGGGCTCCTACATCAAGGGCACCAACGGTACTTCCAACGGCATCGTCCCCATGCTCCGCGTGTTCAACGACACCGCTCGCTACGTCGACCAGGGCGGCGGCAAGCGCAAGGGTTCCATCGCCGTTTACCTCGAACCGTGGCACCCGGACATCCTTCAGTTCCTCGACCTCAAGAAAAACCACGGCAAAGAAGAGATGCGGGCCCGTGACCTCTTCTACGCCATGTGGACGCCCGACCTGTTCATGCAGCGCGTTGAAGACAACGGCGACTGGTCCTTCTTCTGCCCCAACGAGTGCCCTGGTCTTCAGGACGTTTACGGTGCTGAGTTCAAGGCCATGTACGAAGACTACGAACGCCGAGGCATGGCCCGTGAAACGGTGCCAGCTCGTGTGGTCTGGGACAAGATTGTCGAGGCGCAAATCGAAACCGGTACGCCCTACATGCTGTACAAGGACGCTGCCAACGAGAAGTCCAATCAAAAGAACCTCGGTACCATTCGCTCCTCCAACCTCTGCACGGAAATCATGGAGTACACCGCCAAGGACGAAGTGGCGGTCTGCAACCTGGCCTCCATCGCCCTGCCCAAGTTTGTCAACATGAGCGACGGTGTGTTCGACCACCAACTCCTCTACGACGTCACCTACCACGCCACGGGCAACCTGAACCGTGTCATCGACGTCAACTATTACCCCGTGGAAGAGGCTCGCAACTCCAACATGCGCCACCGTCCCATCGGGCTTGGCGTGCAGGGCTTGGCCGATGTTTTTGCCATGCTCAAGCTCCCGTTCGAGAGCCCGGCCGCCCGTGCCCTCAACAAGGAGATCTTCGAAACCATCTACTTCGCCGCCTGCACCGCCTCCAAGGACGCAGCCGTCGCCGAAGGGCCCTACTCCACCTTTGAGGGCTCACCCGCCAGCCAAGGCCTGTTGCAGTTCGACCTCTGGGGCATGGACGCTCACAGCGGCCGCTGGGACTGGGACTCGCTCAAGGCTGAAATCATGGACAAGGGCATGCGCAACTCGCTCCTGCTCGCTCCCATGCCAACCGCTTCAACCTCCCAAATCTTGGGCAACAACGAATGCTTCGAGGCTTTTACCTCCAACCTTTACGTGCGCCGCACCCTTTCGGGTGAGTTTGTCGTGCTGAACAAGCACCTTGTCCGAGACCTCATCGCTGAGGACATGTGGAGCCTTGAGATGAAGGACGACATCCTGCGCCACAAGGGTTCCATCCAGGGCATCCATCGCATCCCAGAATACATCCGAGACCTCTACAAAACCACTTGGGAGATCAAGCAGCGCCACGTGCTCGACATGGCCGCCGACCGAGGCGCTTACATCGACCAGAGCCAATCGCTCAACATCCACATGGTGGACGCCAACCCCGCCAAGGTCACCTCGATGCACTTCTACGGCTGGAAGCAGGGCCTGAAGACGGGCATGTACTACCTCCGAACGAAGGCCGCCGCCGACGCCATCCAGTTCACGGTTGAGGCTTCCACGAAGGAGGACCAAACCGTGGGCGGTCTTGCCGAGCGAGCCGACGATGCGGACAGCCTCGAAGCCATTGCGTGCAGCCTTGACAGTCCCGATGACTGTCTGATGTGCGGTAGCTGATCGTTGGAAATTCGTCTATTTCCCCCGGTCAGAGACCCGTTGGGCGCTTACCACTGTGAAAGGAGCCAAAAAAGCAAGGCCACCAGCGCCAAGGTGATGATGACGAACACAATCGCAATGGCTCCTAGGATACCCATGACCCCCCTTCGAAGATTGGTTTCTTGTGGCTGGGATGGTGGCGACCAACCGTTGAGGCCTCCGCTGTTGGATTGCACAGCAGGCATCGTCGTTGAATTGGGTTCTCGACCCAACATCCTGAACACCAACGGCATGAAGAAATACAGTGCGAGAAAAATCTGTGCGAGGTAAAACGGAGATAGAAGAAGAGCCCAGCCATTATGGAAAAGGTCCTCGGACATTTCCTCAAAGAACCAGAGTCCACCTGTGGCCAAAAAACTGAACACGCACAACAACCCAAAGAGCGTGAAAACAGCGATGTACGCCGTGTCTTGATCTCTCGCACTTGGAGCAGCAACCATGCCACCGTCGTTGGGCACAGTCGTATTGAATCGGACTTGGCATCCGGGGCAGCGGATGGTCCCGCTCATCAGCACTTTCGTCTTCATCTTCTTGCCACAATTTGGGCAGATGATGATGTGCATGTGGATGACGATGGTTTTGGCCGCTTAAGTCTTCACCCGTTGATTGGAACCGCTTTCTGTCCACGGACTGGGTTCACTGAACGGGCTGTACGTTGGTAGTTTCGGAGGAAACCTTAGATGCAATTTGAGTAAGGTAAGGGTCATGGACGTGAACGCAAAGATCGGCATTGACTCCAAGCGAACAACAGCGGCAAGCGTGGCCATTGTTGGCGTGGTGGTCTACCTTGCCTTGGTCCATTTGAAACCGATTTTGATGCCGCTGGCCATGGCGGTCCTGCTCTATTTCCTCATCAAACCGCCCGAGCAGTACATCCACGCCAAGGTTGGCAACCG
>CAXGZM010000152.1:0-3499 GCA_964014165.1 uncultured euryarchaeote
ATGTGTATAAGAGACAGCTCATTCGGGGTCTGCTCGAGCGCGGCATGGTCGTGACCTTCGTCAACGCCGACCGCACCATCGACCTTGATGGTGAGGGGTTCACCCACGTCTCCCTCCCGAACCAAGCCCGGCGGGGCCTTCAGGCCCGAACACTCGGAAAGGCGATGCAAGCATGGTTGATTTCCAACCCGCTCGGAGAGGCTGTCGCCGTGGTGGAGTGGCGCATTGCAAGATGGGTGGTGCCTGAACTTGAACGCCAAGGCATTTCATGGACGCTCATGGACCGAAGTCCCCCTGCCGATGCAGGGTTGTTCGGCCGACTGCAGTGGCGAGGCTGGAAGGCGGCCTGGAAAGCAGCCGCACGGTCCGGTGCGCCTAGCTTCGTCGTCTCAAAGGCGCATCGGACCTTCGTTAAACAAAAGACAGGATTCGCCAACAGCACCGTGCTTCAGGCAGGCGTCGACCTCGAGCTGTTCAAACCGCAACCAAAACGACCGACCACGACCATGGTGTATCACGGACGACTGGACCGGCACCGAGGGGTGCTCGCCTGTGCCATGCTGGCGCAAAAAGCACGCTTGGAGGGTCTTGAAGTGGACGTTCTGTTCGTGGGCGAAGGAAATCTCATGGCCTCGCTGAAGGCGCTCGCCCAGGCCAACGAGTTCATTCACGTTCACGGCACCCTGCCCCAAGACGAACTCGCTGAGCTCCTCGGGACCTGTCACCTTGGCTTGCTGCCCATGCCAAAACGAACGGTGTGGGCGCTTGCCAGCCCGCTCAAGCGCAGCGAATACCTCGCCAGTGGGCTTCCGGTGTTTGGGATCGACCACGACGGGCATCGTTTGGACGGCGTTGAGGACGCGTGGTTCACCTTGGTACCGCAAGAAGACTTTCACCTGGACGGTTTGAAGGTGTTGAGGGCGCTTGCAAACCGATCTGACCATGAGGACGGTCCGCGTGCCCATGCAGAGAAGCATCTCGGATGGTCGTCCACCGTGGATGATTTCGCAAGCGTGCTGACCTCGCACCGTCAGAACGATTCGTAGACGGTTTTCCACCGCTGCTGAATTTGCTCAACTGCATGCTCTGCAACCGAGGAGCGGAGCGTGGCTTCATCCTGCGGATTGGTAAGCATATCACGCACGGTGGCCGTCCATGCATCCATGTCCCCCCAAGGCGCCTGCCTCACCGTATCGGGAAGGCCAACCACACGGTCGCTGACACAGACCGGTAAGCCACCCGAAAGCGCCTCCAGAGCAGCGACGGGTTGACCCTCAAAGGCCGAGGGGAGAAGCAAGAGACTTGACCGCGCAATGAGGGAGGCTTTTTCCTCTTGCGAAACCCAACCCTTGGCATCCACCCATGCGTGTTCGCTTTGAGATTCTCCGGTCATGGTCATCTTGAGATCGGGGAACGCCTTCCGCAATTCTTTGGCGACCTCAACTGCAAATCCGTGACCTTTGATGGGGTCCTTGCGCGCAAGGAGGAGGAGATGATGTTGCTCACGACGAACATGGTTGACCTTCGGCAGTGGCACGAGCGGGTTTTCAACGACCTGCAACGCACCCAGGGTTGGTGCCAGCCGGTCTTCCCATGCCTTTGACAGCACGACCCCTTGCGTTCGGGGTTGAGCGAGTACATCGCTCACCTGTTTTGCCCGCTTTGCGCCGCCCTTCGCAAGCCACGCATCGAACTGGCCCGAATGCAGATGGACAACAACGGCAACGTCACACGTGTGCGCCACACGGATCAGCTTCGCCTTTCGACGCCACGACCAATCCGAGGCCACGTGTACGTGCACCACATCAGGGCGAAGGTTTGGGTCCCTGCATCTCCGGCTGAGTTCTCGACGAGCATGCCTGTATGCTCGCCATTTGGCCAAGGGCCCACCCGGTGCATGCGACGGGAGCAGGTTGGCCTCCCAACCTTCGGGGGGGTGTTCGGCCAGCGTTTGCATGACGGTCGCCATGCCGCCTGGCGTGTTGCAAGGACCGACGTGCAGCACCTTGCGCATGGTGGCTCCACCACCCTCGCCATCAAGAAATGGTCGGCAAACCCAATCCCAACCGCCCCTCTCTTGAGGAGAACCTAAGGGCAAACCGCCACCCAAGGACGACATGGTCGTCGTACCTGCCATCATCGAGGGCGTGGCAATGGGCGTTGCCGCCTTGCCCTTCGTGTTGCATCGGTGGGACATGTACCGTTGGGACCGCGACCACCGACAACACCACACACCCAAGGGCACACATCACAGTGAACGTCTCACCGTGTTACTCCCGGTTTGGAACGAAGCGAAGGTGATCGAGAAAAAACTCGACAACTTAGCTGAACAAAACCAAGCGATGCACCTGCTCGTGGTTGATTCGGCCTCCACGGACTCCACCTTGGAATTGCTCAACGGATGGATTTCACGGCATCCGAGCACTTTTGCCTCGGTTGAGGTCCTGCGCATGGAGCGACGTCAAGGAAAAACCGCTGCAGTGGTCAAGGCTCTGCAGCACCTTGGTCAACACGCTGACGGGCTGATTTGCATGACCGACGCTGATGCCATGCTTGAACGAGGTTGCCTGCAACGGCTGATGCAGTGGTTTGCCGACCCCATGATCGGTGCGGTAGGCGCCGTACCAAACCGTGTTGGTGGCCGAAAGGACGAGGTGTTGCACCGTGCAGCCTGGGAAGCGATGCGTCTGGCCGAATCCATGGTCGACAGCACACCGTTTCTGGAAGGTTCGTGCATGATGTGGCGCCCGTCCTGCCTCGCCATTGACGACCTCTACACCGGCGCAAACGCCGATGACGCACAAATCGCCACGTCCGTACGATGTCAAGGATGGCGAGCCGTCGCCGACCCGCTTGCCACCTTCATCGATGTGGCGCCCTCAACCGTCGAAGGGCAGCGTCGGCAAAAGTTGCGACGAGCACAGGGTCTGCAGCGATTGCTGACCAGGATGAGAAAGCGAGCGGCGGGGGGGCGTCAGGGCGTGTTTGGACGTATCTTTCGACGGCAGCATCACTTTCACGTGATTGCTCCTCTGGCCATCACCGTGGCCTCGGCCTCGGCTCTTCTCCGCTGGGGGTTCATCGGCCTGTACGGTTGGCCGGCTACGTTCACGCTGGCCAACAGCCTCCATCTTGGTTTCAGTGTTGCAGAAGCGGTTTGTTTGGTGTTGTGGTGGCGCAACCGTAGCGGACGAAGCAACGGCCCGCTTTCCCTGGTTGGCCAGTGGCTCACGAGCATGGAAGTCTTGGCTCGGTCTCTGATCACCACCGCACGCGGTCGTTCACTGCATCAATGGGAGCAGCACACGGACGTGCGTGAGCGGGTCGTTGAGTTGGAAGTTTGAGGGAAAAGGCCCCTCCGACGGCCGTAGCCGCCGGAGGCGCGTTGTACAGGTCAGAGACCTGGATGACGAATCATTGAGCGATTGAAATCACTCAGCGACGACGCCGTTGGTGGTGTCGATGACCTTGCCTTCACGGGTGTCCGTGATGGTCACGT
>CAXGZM010000153.1:0-3388 GCA_964014165.1 uncultured euryarchaeote
CTCGAGAACCACCTCGAGGGGCGTGCTTGGTTGGTCGGAGCCGGGCAAGGCACACTCACCGAAGCTGACGTGTGTTTGTTCACCACGCTGGTCCGGTTTGACCTCGTTTACGTGGTCCATTTCAAGTGCAACCTTCAACGAATTGTTGACTACCCCAATCTCCAAGCGTTTGTCGACCGAATGTTGGAACTTCCTGAGATTCGCGAAACGTGTGATTGGACCCACATCAAGCACCACTACTTCTGGTCTCACCAGCACATGAATCCCTACCGAATCGTCCCCATGGGACCCCGGAGTGGCCCCCACCAGCCATGACCTGCGTTCACGCAGGTGACGCATCGTCTGCGTCGGCGAAATCGCTTGATTCGGTGGACATCAGCCGGGCTCGTTTGTTCGCTTGGACCGTTTCAAACGCAGCCATGACGGGAGCCAATTTGCTCGCTCGGGACCGACCTTTAGCCTCAGCGACATCGGCGCTCGCCTCGGCACGGATGGCTGCGGCCTCGCGCAGGGTTGTGGCCCTGATCACGGCGAGATCATGATCCTGTTGAGCAACCAACATGCGCGCCTCGTGCTCGTCTCGCAGCGCTCTCATGCGCACTTCATGCTCGGATTCCTCTGGCTCCTGGTCCTTCTTCCGCAGGTAATTCCAAACGGCGCGTGCTCCTTGCAAGGCCGTCAGATAACTGGATGTACTCATTTGCATGTCAACGCCGCTCTGTATTGCGTTCGGGTGGTATTTGTTGCTATTGCTCGCAGAACCATCAGCGTTATATTCAGAGGACGGTGGAAAATTCCCATGGCAACCCGCCGCCGTGCGATGATTCTGACCGCTTTCTTGCTCCAGTTGCTGATGGTGGGCGCCACCGCCTCTCCACTGGCCGATTCGACCAACCCCCTGGGCGATGTTTCCAAGATGAATGCGGACCTTGCCGAACGTCTTGACGAGGCCCCCGATGCGACCGTAATCCCCGTTATTTTCCAACTCCACTCCCCGGTAACGCCGCACGACAGGGCGTTCATGGCCGACCTCGGCCTCAACCTGCTGGGCGAAGCCCCGCTCTTGGACGCCGGTTTGGTGGAAGGGAAAACCATCGATGTTCGTCGAATGTCAACGTGGGACCGCGTCGAGTACCTCGAACTTGACAAGCCGCTCGAATTCTTCTATTTGCCATCTGAGTGGGGCGGTCAACCCGAACCGGGCATCATGATGCACGAAACCACCCACGTGGTGCGGGCCACCCACACCTGGGACCGCGTCATCATCGCACCGTCCGGCGAGATTCTCCGCGAAATCGACCTTTCCTTCAGCGAGTGGGACGGCGACGGCACCGCCATTGTCGACCTCGACACCGGCGTGGACGCCGGCCACCCGGACTACGACTACCTTGAGCCCTGGACCGGCGAGAAAACGCTCTATTCCGCCAAGTGGACACCGGCCGACAACGACTGGGTTGAGACACGAAATTCAGACACATCCTCGGGCCACGGAACCCACGTTGGCGGCACCATTGCTGGCAACGGGGATGCCTCGGCTGGGCGCCGTGCAGGTGTGGCCAAAGGCGGTCAACTCGTCGCCCTCGGTGCAGGTGATGGGGCCTCCATTTTCGCCGGTGTTCAGGGGCTTGAGTGGACCTATGCGCATTCCATCCCGGGCCAAAACCCCCATCACATCCGAGTCGTTTCGAATTCCTGGGGCAGCGATGGTGATTATGATCCGCAGGGCACGATCACGCAACTGACCGATCGCCTGACTTACGAGAACGACGTTGCCGTCATCTTTGCTGCTTCAAACTCCGGTGGCTCCGGCGCTGAATGTTCGGGCGACCTCCGCACCAACGTCTACGCTAACACGCCCTCGGCCATTTCCGTAGCCGCCTTGACCCACGACGGTACCGCTGTCACCTCGTTCTCTTCTCGTGGCTGCATGAACCAACAGCACACGTGGCCCGACGTGGGTGCACCCGGCCGAGACATTTGGGCCACGGCCCCTCGAGGGACCGCCATCGATGCTTCAACCCGTACGCAAGGCGACCTCTACTACATGGCCATCTCCGGGACTTCGATGGCCACGCCACACGTTGGTGGCATGGCCGGTGTTCTGCTCGACGTGGCGCCCTCGCTGGGTGCTGCTGACTATCACCGAGACGACCACGACTTCGGCGACAGCCTCGTTGGCGGCGATGGAACGGCCGCCTATGCCCAGTACGAAGACTGGAACGAGCGCAACAACAGCCGGGTCCATGAGGTCGAACTCATCCTCGAGTTGACGGCTCGCTACGAGGGCATGGCCAATTCCTGCGAGGCCGGAAACGACGAAGACTCCTGCAACGACATTCCCGAGGAATGCTACCGAAGCGCTACAGGGGAGTGCCACGACTGGCGCATCGGCCACGGACTCACGGACCTGGATGCAGCGGTTGCGCTGGCCCGGACGCTCCAGTTGATGCGAGACCAGGACGGCGACGGTCTGGTCGACCACCCCGAGTACGATGTCTGGGACGCGTATGACATCTACGAGAACATGATGACAACCACCACCATCCCCGCCAACACGGACCGTGTCCGCCACGCATGGAAGGGTGACTGGAACCACTTCAACAACGGACAAACGGGCGCCGTCTACTACACCGAAGATTCCCACTACGTGTGGATTCCCAACGGCACCACCCGACTTGAGGCCACGTTCACCGCCGTAGAGACCAGTTTGGACACCGGCCAAGCTGGCCTTCTTCAGCTGGACATCGACCTTGGTGATGACGGCAGCAACGATGCACAGGGCGAGGGCAACCGACTGGCAGACTCCTGGTATTACGACCTGTCCGTTGATGAGTCGGCCTGGGGTCAATGGGCGCACTTTGACGTCTCCGGAACGGCGGTGACGCTGTGGGGCTTCCTCGGTGATATCGAGTTCTTCGAATCGCGTGTCCCCTACACCGTGGACGTCATGCTGACGATGGATCTCTCACAACCCGTTGACATCCAGTTTGAGCAACGCCCTGATTTCTATTCTGACCTCAATCCAACCACCCCATCGGACGACTACGAAGAAGACATGGACGGCATGCTCACCTTCACTCGCTCGGCCTACGACCAAGCCACCGTGGTGTCGCTGATTCAACCCAAAACCATGGGTGGCGACGGAGGGGAGAGCGGTGGTTTCTTCTCTTCGATTGGCAGCCTGATCGCTGACCATCCCTTCGCTGTCATCTTTTCGCTTCTGATGTTGCTGGGGGCCGCCGGCACGGCCGGGTACGCCGTCCGGCTTCAGACCGAGGACGACGTTGAGGACGCCATCATCGTGGCTGAACTCGAAGAAAAGGCGTGAATCAAGCGGCATCGTGGTTGATCCACGAATGTTCACCGATCAGGGCGTCCAGTCCGTTTG
>CAXGZM010000154.1:0-3324 GCA_964014165.1 uncultured euryarchaeote
TCGGAGAAGGCAAGGACGCCACGCTGATTCAAGCCGACCATGTCATCATGGCCCAAGGCTCCGTGCCCATCGAACTCCCGTTCATGCCTTTCAGCGACCACGTACTCTCCTCTCGAGAAGCCCTGTCGCTCGAAGAACTTCCCGACCACGTCGTTGTGGTCGGTGGCGGCTACATTGGACTCGAACTCGGCATCACCTTCCGCATGCTCGGCTCAGAGGTTACCATCGTGGAGGCCATGGACTCCGTCCTCCCGCTGTTCGACAAAGAACTGCGACGCCCGCTTGAGCTTTTCATCAAGAAAAACAAGATCAAGGTTCACACCGGTGTGTTTGCCAAAGGCGTCGAGGATGCGAAAGGCGGGAAAGTGAAACTCAACTTCATTGACAAGAACGAGAAGGACGAGAAGAACATGCAACACATCCTCGCCGACAAGATCCTCGTCACGGTTGGACGCAAACCCGCTTCCACCGGCCTCGAGGCCACCGGCGTCGCCATGGACGAACGAGGATTCGTCAAGGTGAACGAGCGCTGCGAGACGAACATGAAGGGCGTCTACGCCATAGGCGACCTCTGCGACGCTGGCGAAATGCTCGCTCACGTCGCTTCGTTCCAAGGTGAAATGGTCGCCGAACTCATCGCCGGCCACAAGCGAGCCTACGACCCCGTCGCCGTACCTGCCATCGTGTTCACCGAACCGGAAATCGTGTCGGTTGGACTCTCACCCGAGCAAGCAAAAGAGGCGGGCCACCCCGTCATCACCGGGAAATTCCCGCTGGCCGCCAACGGTCGCTCGCTCACCCAAGAGGCAGAGAAAACCGGCGGCTTCATCCGCGTCGTGGCCCGTGAGGACGACCATCGAATTCTCGGCATCCAAGGCGTGGGAACGCACATCAGCGAGTTGGTTGGCGAGTGGACGCTCGCCCTGGAGATGGGCGCCGTTCTCGAGGACATCGCTCACACGATTCACGCTCACCCGACGATGACCGAAATGACCCATGAGGGTGTGCTGGACACGTTGGGACACGCCATCCACAAGATGTGAAACGGCGACAGCAAACTCACGCCTCGGCCTGACCGTCTTCTTTGCTGTACTGGCCGATGAAATCCCAGACCATCTGGGTGGATTGGACCAGCCCCTTGGTGCCCTGGAACACTTGACCCAGTCCACCCTGCTGAAGATCGTTTTCGTAGGGGTTGTGCTGACCGGCGAAGATGGTGACCAGTCGAATTTGTGCGTCGCTTTCACACGAACTGAATCCTACGGTGGAGTACAACGCCGTTGTCTCAAAGGTCTCCATCCCACCCTCACAACCGTTGTACTCGGCCCACTCATGGATGTTCTCGATGGCCCCCGTGTCGTAGGCCTCGGGCTCGGTCCACAGTGCGGGATTGAACGGAACGCTCATGACCGTGGATTCGTAAAGGACGACCTGGTCCAAGAAACCGTGCACCTCCATGATGGGGATCGGCGAGTAATCGTCCACCGGGTCGGTGAGAAGGTACATCGACATGCACCCGGCCGCAGCAAAGACATCGCTGGACACCATGGCCAATCGCTGGGTCATGGCACACCCGTTTGACCAGCCGGAGGCGTAGATTCGATGTTCGTCGATGTTGTGAAGGTCAACAACAACATCCACGAGCGTTTCTATAAAACCGACGTCGTCGACGCCTTCCGTGGCAGATTCTGCGCAGCACCAGCCAGCATTCCATGCCTGATTGGTCCGTCCGTCCATTTCGTTGTAGTAGCCAACACCGTCGGGGTAGACGACGATGGCACCTTCCTCATCGGCGATGTGATCGAACGAGGAAAGTTCTCGTTGCTCGATTGAAGTTGAGCCAAAGCCGTGCATGTCGACGATGAGCGGGACGGCCACCTCCGTGTCCAAGTTGTCGGGAACGTGGGTGATCCAACAGCGGTCAAGCTCTTCGTGAAGGATGCAGGTGTAATCTCCGTCGACGAAGAACGGAGGTGCATCCTCCAAAGGCATCTCACCCTCTTCAGCTGGCCCGGGTGCGCTCGGGGAGGAAAGGCACCCGCTCAGACTCAAGGAGAACATCAACAGCGAACAGAGGACCGCAGGGCTCGTTCGCATAGGGATACGACGGTCGCGTGGAGAATAAACTCTTTTGCGACGAAACAGAATGCAGACCGTGCGCTTGGTTTTGTTTTGCTCCGGCTGTTCAGGCTTCGATGGCCTTTGAGAACCTGGCCAGGAACTCCCATGCGATTCCGTTCGTGTCCACCGTTCCACCGTTTCCTGGGAACACTTCGTAACTCTCTTCGTACGGGTTGTGATCGGCGGCGTACAGGGTCACCAGCGATACCTCGGTGCCGTTCGCACAGTTCGTGAAGGACTGGACGGAGTAGAACACCGACGGTGAATTGGAGTCGGGTGATTTCCCCTCGCACCCGTTCATCTCCCCCCACTGCATGAGGTTCTGAACGGCGCCGTGCTTTTGCGCGTCCATGTTTGGCAAGTGCGTTGCGTCGTTCGAATAGAGGATGATTTGGTCCTCGAGACCGTGGATCTCCATGATGGGGATGGGTGAGTAATCAGGGACGGGATCATCCAGGAGGTAGTAGGACATGCAGGCAACCGCAGCGAAGACATCGCTGTGTTCGTTCGCAAGTTTCTGGCTCAGCGCACACCCGTTTGACCAGCCGGTGAGGTAGACCCTGTTTTCGTCGATCGAATGGTTGGCGATGACCCTGTCAACGATCTCCAAAATCAGTCCGGTGTCGTTGAGTTGCATCTCGCTGGCCGTGCTGCAGCAATAGCCAGCGTTCCAGGAGTTGTCGTAACCCTGCGGCCAGACGGCAATCGCTCCGTTTTCCTCCGCGATATCGTCAAACTCGGACAGGTCGCGCTGGTTCTGCATGGTGAGGGTGTTGCCGTGAAGGTCAATCACCATGGGCACATCCTCGGACGGATCAAGTCCTTCGGGCACGAACACGTTCCAACACCGCTCCATGTCCTCGTAATTCATGCATTCAATGTAGTCCATGCTTTGAATTGGTTCGTCAGCAGGCACCTCATCGGTGGTACCGACGGGAGGCGTTTCCCCCTCTGACACACACCCGCTCAGTGTCATCGAAAGCAACAACAGCGAACAGATGACGGCAGCACGTGTTCGCATGGGTTGAAACCCGAGGCGTTACGAATAAACTCTTTTGCGACAAAAACGGGCGAAACGCCAAGAAAACGCGTGTTTCATTCTTCCTCAACGTCGTTGGCCATCATCACGGCGACGGGACGGGTGCGTTCGTTTTCATCGAGGATGAGACGAATCATGATGATCATTGGAGCGCCGATGATGGC
>CAXGZM010000155.1:0-3295 GCA_964014165.1 uncultured euryarchaeote
TGTTCGAAGAGCGCAGCGCTCGTGCCGACATCGTGCCGGCCAAGACCTGCTTCTGTGCTCAAGATGCACTTGCTAAGAGCTGCTGCGACTGATCGTGCTTCTCTTCGGAGCGTCGGGCATGGTGCCGACCTTGGAAGGTCTCGGTGTGCCTTGATTCCCTCCCGTCAGCCAAAGGGGTTAAACTTGGACCTCGTTATGGCGGCGTATGATTCAAGAGCGATTCACCGAAGCCTGCGCCGAAGTTGAACGCGTCTACACCCGTTTGGACAACGTCACCGTCAGGAAGGTGTACGCGTACTACAAGCAAGCGACGGAAGGCGATGTCAAGGGAAAACGTCCGAGCGTGTTGAAACTTCGCGACCGAATCAAGTACGATTCGTGGGCTTCGATTTCAGGCATGGCGATGCACGACGCCATGGTGGCCTATGTCGAACTCGTGGACAACCTCACCTTGCAGTCCGAAGCGATCTCCTGTGACGCCCGTGAGGCCCTTCTCGAGGAATGATCGCGCTGTGGTGAGAAGAGGAGCAGTCCCTCATTCTTCCTCGAGCATGGCGTCGAATTCCTGTTCAATTTCTCGCACACGCTCCGGTTCGAGGGCATAGGTTTTGGCCAACGTCTCGAGAAGCCGACGCTCCTCGACGGTGATGATGAGGTCTTCCATCGCCGTTTTGTAGGCTTCAAGGTAGGCGGTTTCCTCGGGCGTGTAGTTGGCTGGAATCAACCGACTTGACATGCCATCAATGACCGTGAGAACGGGTCCCCGAAGGCCAAGGAACAGAACACCAACTGCGACACCCCCAATCAGGCCCTGCCCCAGCACCTGTTCCATGAATTCCGTCGCCGTGATGAAAAGAAGAGCGCCCGTTCCGGTGAACATGGCCGTTCTGAAGGTCTTCCGCAGATTTTGGTCAATGCCGAAGACCGAATCGTTGAGCGCAGCGTGGACAAACATCAGGGCTTCGAAGCCCATGGCCAGAGGGGTCATCAGCAACGCAAGCGTCCAAATCAAATACTTGATTCTGTCAAGCGACGAGGCGTCTTCTCCGTACCTCCAGAGCGTCGATTGAGCAAAGGTGGCCATGCTTCCATCGTTGAGGAGTGGGATGATGATCATCAACGTGACAAAGTAGAGCATGGTCCCGGACACCTTTCCGAGGAACCCGATGTAGAGCGACCTTGAGGTGAGGTGTCGCGATCGACCTTTGTCTCCTGCGGCTTTTTCCGATTTCATAGAAGCACGTATGAAGAACAACGCACCGAGCGTGACCAGCGGTGATGCGAGAGCAATCACCCACAATCCTCCTGCGGTGCTGTCGTCAACCAGGTGAACTTCGTAGTACGCCGTGCACGTACCGATTTGTTCGACGGTATCGGTCATAAACGGCTGGACCGATCCCCACCATATCTGGAGGGTTGGCTCGACACCCGCCTCAGAGCAGATCAACCACGCTGAATTCGCCATGTAGAACCCGTTCACGTCACGAACGGACATCCAAATGGCCAAACCGATCAGAGGAGCAAGGTACCACGCATGCTTTTGCAAGGTTGGGTTGAACATGAAATTGAGTTTCTCAATTCGATAATAGATCGGTAGGCAAAGATACAGCAGAATGGCTGCGGTGTGAGCGTAGAAGAACACCTCAATTTTGAACACCCAAAGGTAGTCCCACAACCACTCCCAATCACTGTCGTAAGGAAAGGCATCCGGGAGCAAGAAAGCAGATTTGATGCCTTCTATGATGAGCAAGACCCCCATGAATCTGTTTTCAGCGGACTTTGAATCCGCCTTCCAGACCAGGTAGCTAAGACTGAGAAGCCAGATGAAAACGGCAACCGAAATCCACGCGATGATCATGCGAAGGCCGTAGAGACTCTCGGCATCGAAGGCGCTGGCGTAGAACTCGAGTGCAGACGCCATGGGAGAAGTGTCAGCCTGCCCGGTAAAAGAGATTTTTACGATGATTTACGGGTTGTTGGGGGTTTTCTGCACACGGTCCTTGTGCGGGTCATCGAGGTTGCGCACAGGGTCATGTTTTCCGGTCAAGCGGGTCTGGGTGAACGACCTGTTTGCCGTTACCGTGATGGAAATGACGATTGGGATTGCAGCGTGCCAACCCTCAAGACCGTGTGCGAGGTGTCAATCCCATGTCGGGTGAGATGATCGATGCCGACATTCGGAAGGCCCAAACCCTTCCTTCCCGGTTCTACACCGACCCGGTCGAACACCAACGTCTCAAAGGCGTCTTCAAAGGCTGGCAGTTCGCCGCCCACATCGCCGAACTGGATGCAAACTCGGTCCTCCCGGTCGACCATTTGGAAGCCTTAACGGGCGAGCCGGTCGTCCTGGTCAAGGGCGAAAACACGCACTGCTTGTCCAACGTTTGCACGCACCGAGGCATGCGTCTGGTGCTTGAACCCTGCACCAAGAGCACGTTGCAGTGCCGCTACCACGGGCGCACCTTCGACCTTGGCGGAAACTTGCGTCACATGCCCGAGTTTGAGCAAGCCATCGGCTTCCCGAGCGAGGCCGACCACCTCCATCAATTCCCCCTCAAACGCTGGATGGGGCTCTACTTCACGGCGATGGACGACGCCCCGCCTTTGCCGTGGGCCATGCTCGAAAAACGGCTGGGTTTTCTCGGACCTGAAGCCTTCACCTACGACCCATCACGGGACCGAGACCATGCCGTCGAAGCCAACTGGATGCTCTACGTGGACAACTACCTCGAAGGCTTTCACATTCCCTACGTGCACCCGGAGCTGAACCAATCCCTCGACTATGCAGGCTACGAAACCGAGACCTTTGAGGGCGGCGTGCTCCAAATCGGGAAAGCGGTTGACGGCGACGTGATGTTTGACCTTCCACCCGGCCATCCTGACGAGGGCCAAGCCATCGCCGCCTACTACCTCTGGTTGTTCCCCAACATGATGTTCAACTTCTACCCGTGGGGGCTCTCGGTGAACATCGTGATTCCGGTTTCGCCGACGACCTGCAGGGTGCTCTACCGAGGCTATGTTCGGGATGATGAACTTGCAAGTCAGGGCGCGGGTTCCGTGCTCGATACGGTTGAACATCAGGATCAGTGGGTGATCGAGGAGGTCCAGAAAAGCATGACATCTGCGGTTTACAATCGAGGACGCTATTCACCAACACGGGAACAAGGCGTCCATCATTTCCATCGGATGATCGACCGATTCCTCTCTTGAGTTTGGGTTGAACCTCGCATCACACGTCCCGGAGAAACATGGTCACGGCTTTTGTTCCGTGGTCCAGTGTTCCCACTTCATTGAA
>CAXGZM010000156.1:0-3289 GCA_964014165.1 uncultured euryarchaeote
CCATCGTCTGGATGGACCCGGAATCCACCCACACGCCCAAGACGCGTGGCAAGACCTTGATTCTCGTGCTCTGGCCTCAGGGCGTCAAAGCCGCTTGAACCGAATCGGTTCAAACTCAGGCTTCGGCTGCAGGTGCTGCTTCAGCACCACCGCCCGACCACTCGGCTTGAATGACGAAAAGATTCAGGACGATGGTCGCCATCCAAAACGGAACGAGGACGTATTCCACCACGCCGGGCGTGTTCTCGCTCGAGAGGGCCGCGATCAACTCGGGAACGAGGAGGATGTAACCCAAGGTGGGGAGGGCCAAAAGACCTGCACCTAACCTTCCTCGTTTCATGTAGGCCCCGGCGATCAAACCGCCGACAATGGCCACCGGGATGAGGAAAAACAGTCCCTCCCAAAACAGCGCAACGTAGACGTGGAACGCCACGATCAACCCGTTCGCAATGGCCGCATTGCGCATGTCTCGAAGAATGTCCACGCTCAAGCCTCAGCAGGTGCGGCTTCATCCATGTTCCAGCCCATCACGCCCGACAAGGCAGGAAGGCCCCAAAGAACAAGCGGCATGATGGCCTCAGGCATGGGTGCAGCTGGGTCGCCAAGCATCTCCAGGCCCATGGCAGCGCTGATGACGAACCAAACGAAAACGGGTCCGCAAAGCACGGCTGCAAGGCGTGCTTGAGCCTGGCCTTCGGTCATGAACGCGGCATAGACGAGGTACACGCCGACCACTGAGAAAAACCCAATGATGGCGAGTTCATCGTTGCCGTAGGTGGCGTAGGAACCTCCTGCCCCCAGTGCTGTGTGAGCAACAGCAATGATGATCAGCCAGAGCTTGGTGTTGTGAAGAACGCTCATCTTCAGGCCTCCGTAGCAGGTGTTGCGTCATCCATGTTCCAATTCAGGAATCCTGAAGCGGCGACAGCGAGGATCGTCAGGAAGAAGAGCCCGGCAAACAACGGCCCGGGTCCTTCTGTGCCGTACCCGGCTCCCTCAGCTAAGAAGAAGAAAACGCCGCCGTGGACAACGAGCATGGCGCCCGTGAGGCCTGCGATTCGGGCTTGTGCTTGTCCCGAGACCAAGAACGCCACCATCAAGGCCCAAACGGCCCATGGAACGCTGAACCAACCCCAAAACAATTCGTAGGTTGTCGCAATTTCAAGTTCTCGTTCAGTCATTGTGCCCCAACCGCTTTCGGCGAAGCTGCTCGCATCAAGCATGAGCCAAATGGCGAAGCCCAACTGGACAACGCCACCCACAATCAACCATGTTTTCGGATTCATTCGTTCTTTTAGTTCCATAACTACCCCTTGCGCTAAGTCATGCAAGCGAGGTTATATCCATTGTGCATAGAGAACGCAAGGAGAGCCGATTTCAGAGCTCGTATTCGCCGCCCGAGAGCATCCCCTCGAACAAAAACGGCCCTGCTGGCACGACCGCAGCGATGAAGCCGTGAATCAACGCCGTGCGGTTCCAGTGCTTGCCCACGCCCAAGAGCAGCAGGCCGACATAGGCCACGAACAGCCCACCGTGAAGTGAACCGAACAACGTGACCATCTCGGGTTCACCTGCGATGTACTTCAGCGGCATCGCATAGAACATGAGGATGAGGAAGGAAAAGCCTTCCAGATAGCCGACCAAGGTCACCCAGTGCTTCACGCCTTGACCTCGACCATCGGTCTACTTGAACCGCACGAGGGGCACTCTTGGTCCTCGCTGTCGCCGTAGTCGTGCTTGCACGCCGGGCAGACAGCAGCCAGTTCCATCTTGCCCATGGCTTCCACAGCCTCGCCCTGAAGCGACAGGTAGCCGCTGTTGACGTTGCCCACGGTGTAGCGACCGGCACCGCCGAGGCGCACCAGCAAATCGGGCGGCAGGGTCACGGTGCCGGTTTCGTCGATGATGAGCTCACGGTCCTGGCTGAGGTTCTCCACGTCCACGCCCTCACCGTGTTCGGCCACGAAGCGTCCGTCTCGCAACTCGAGCGAACGGTTCGCAAACGCAGCGACTTCCTTGGAGTGGGTCACGATGAGGAAGGACACCCCGTCGTTTTGGTGGAGGTCCTTGAACAGCGCCAGCACTTCGCGGCTCGTGACCGGGTCCAGTGCACCGGTCGGCTCGTCGGCCAAGATGAGGCGAGGTTGCGTGATGAGGGCGCGGGCGATGGCCACACGCTGTTGTTCGCCGCCGCTCAGCATGGCGGGCAGCGCACCAATGCGATGGCCCATGCCCAAACGGGTCAGCATGGCGTCGGCCAGGGCGAGCGCCTTCTTCGAGGCCACGCCCTGATGGCGAAGGGGTTGTGCAACGTTGTCCCGAGCGTTGAGGTCGGGCAGCAGGTTGCCTTCCTGGAAGATGAACGAGACCGTCTTCTGTCGCAGTTCAACCAGTTCCTGACCGGTCAAACGGGTCATGTTCTTGCCCGCCAAACTGACCGAGCCGGCGCTGGGTTTCATGAGCCCGCCGAGGCACTTCATGAGGGTGGATTTACCGGAACCCGAAGGGCCGACGACGGCGATGGCCTCGCCGGCTTTCATGTCGATGTGAAGACCACGGAGCGCTACGACGTTGCCGTCTTCGGCTTTGGATTCGTAAACGTGGTAGAGGCCGTCAGCATGCAGAATGGTATCGCTCATCTTCACTCCCCCTTCAGCACGCTGGCCAAGTCTGCCTTCAGCGCCCGTCGCGTGGTCACCAGCAATGCCACCACGACCGCAGCAAACACCGCCAGGGACACCAGAATGATCTGAGCCCACGGGTAGACGAGCGTCCGCTGGATGGTGGTGGTGGAGCCACCGAAGATTTGGAAGATGAAGCCGAAGATGTCGAAGAAGCCGTTGAAGGACAGCGCGAGGCCCACACCGAGCACAATACCAAGCACCATGGAGACCATCACGATGGAGAGAATCTCAAACAGCACGAGGCGAATGATTTGGTTGGGCGAGGCACCGATGGCTTGCAACACAGCGAGCTCCTTCTGACGCTGGCTCAGCACCAAGGAAAGGAACACGAAGCTCGAAGCGACGGCGGCCACGCTGGCGACGACGAACTGCAACGAAAGCAGTCCGGGCGTACCGAAAATGAGGCCGCCGTTGCGCTCCACGTCCTTGTGGGTGCTCGACCAGTCCACGACGGAGGACACCCTCGCATCGGCCGAGACCTGCGAGGCCAGGGATTCGAGGGCGTCGCCTTCTACACCGTCGACGCGAACGATCCACGTGGTGGAGTTGTAATCGCTGGCTCGCTCCTGTCCAACGAGCGAAACCCACGAGTCTTCACCGATGAT
>CAXGZM010000157.1:0-3277 GCA_964014165.1 uncultured euryarchaeote
CGAGCCACGGGCGCAGACGTCCGTACGGCGACCCGCTACGACCTCGTGTTCGGAAGCAACTCGCAACTGCGAGCCATTGCTGAAGTCTACGCACAGGACGACAACAAGGACAAGTTCGTGGCCGATTTCATCGCAGCATGGAACAAGGTCATGAACGCTGACCGATTTTGAGGCTGAACGATGACGGTTCATCCGAACGGATCCGATGGTGTTCCTCCTAAACGCCGTATGACGCGGCAAAAGCGAGCCATCGCAGACAACGTGTTGAATCGATGCGACCACCCCACCGCTCAGGACATTCATCGGGATCTCGACGGCCAAGGCATTGGCCTGGCCACGGTGTATCGAAACCTTGCGTTGCTGGCAGAAGAAGGCGTGATCACGACGGTTGAGCACGAAGGCGAACTTCGCTACGATTGCAACAACGAGCCCCACGGCCATGCCACCTGCACGTCATGCGGCGCGCTTTGGGACATCCCCCTTCCAGCCAGCAAAGTGAGCATCAACGCTTCCGTACCGCTCGCCTCCATCGCCGTGGTTCAGTTCACGCTGCGTGGCACGTGTCATGCATGCCAGTGATCACCACGGCAGAACCTGGCCGGTGTAATCCACAAAGCGCCCCGTCATGTCCATGGTTTGTTCTTCAATGCGAGCCATGATGCCCGCGACGCTTTCCTCCGCCTGAATTGGAGCATTGGGCCCACCCATGTCGGTTTCAACCCACCCCGGATGAACGAGCATGACAGAAACCCCACGATCTCGAAGCTCGTTCTTCATGGCGGTTGTTAGCATGTTGAGCGCCGTTTTGGAAGCACGGTAGGCATAGGATTTCCCGCTCATGCAATCGGCGATGGAGCCCATGAGGCTCGTGATCATGACCACGGTTCCGCCCTTCTCTTCCAGGCGGGGTAAGGCGGCTTGCGTCACACGGATGGGAGCGAGGGCGTTGACGTCGATCACTTCGGCGGCGGTGTCGAAATCAATGGCTTCAACGGACGACCAACGCCCGTCAGCGATGCCGGCGTTGTTGATGAGCAAGTCGACGGGACCACCGATCGTTTCCATCATTTCAGCGATGGCCGCACCGTCGCGTACGTCCAACCGGTGCAGATGCAAACGCTCGTGGGCCGAGAGGAGCCCCGGGCTTGACCGATAGGTGGCGTGAACGGTGAAGTTTCGCTGGAGCAGTTGACGAACCATTTCGAAACCAAGACCTCGGTTGGCGCCGGTGACCACAGCGACGGGCATGTGTGATGCTTGTGTGGGCGGTTCATGGAGTTGGTTGCTCAGAAGATGTATTCCTTTTCAGCATGGGCGCTTTCGTCTTCCTTGCTCTTCATCGTTCGCCATTGAATGAACGCGCTGAGCGCCATGCCCACCAAGCTGAGGTAAGCATCAGGAGCCGATACACCGTCCAGGCGTGTGACGTCCCATCCCACGGCAACATAGACAGCGAGCATCATGCCCAACGTGCCGACCAGGCCTGCCATGAGGGCCGGCACCAACCTTCGGAACGACATGCTCAGGACGAACGCAACGAGCGTGAGAATGCCCGAGAGGAACGCGTCACCTTCGAAATCAACGTCGAATTGGGTGCCTGCTTTGATCAGGTTGGTGATGATGATAAACACCAGCGCCGCTGCCAGGAACCGCATCGAGGCTTGGGCCACGCTGACGGAAATGACGCCGACGGCGATGGCGGCGAGAAAGCGAAACTGCGTTTCACTGACCGGGGGGGTGTCGCCAAGGACCCCGTAGAGTTGACCGACGAGGCCGAACCCGACGACGAAGCCCACAATCCCGACCGTCATCGGAATGCGCTTGCTTCCTTCGACGAACAGCAACAGTGAGATGACGAACAACGGAGCGGCGTAGAGGAGACCACCCGCAACGATTTGGTCGATGACAGAGGACCCAATTTCCGTCGCCTCGTTTTCCATACGCTCACCGTTGAATGGTTGATCGAAGCTCAGGCCAGGCCGAGAAGGGAGAGCCCGCCCAGGAGAAGGACGATGGGTGGGACGAGCATTTCAAAGCCGGAACGGGATTTTCCAACGTTTGACAGTTCAGAGCCTCGCATCAACGTGCACTTCATGCCGGTGGCGTCTTCGTTGCCCCAGACTTCGATGGTGCTGTTGCCCAACGTCCCATCGGCCTGGGGGTCGGCCTGAATTTCCGAATCCGGGCGTGGTCGCGTGGCCCCGAGAACGTAGACAGGGTCGCCTGCGCGGAGGCCGTACAGCGTCCAGCGGTGCTTCTTGACCCTGGCACCCCCCAACAACCCCGCAACGGCCGAAGCCATGAGCTGCTTGCCGAGCGTTTGTGCGAACGCACCGTCCCACTGCTTGATGAATTGACCGTAATCGGTTCGCTTGAACGATTCAAGATTGACTTTGATGCCGCCCGTACCGTCTTGGAGAATGAACGGCATGCCTCCACTGTCCGTGCGAACGGTGACCCAACTGCACTCTTCTCTGCTGTTTCCTTCGTTGTCCTTGACCGTCCTGCACTGGTACTGTTCGTAGGTCCATCGGTAGCCCAGCATGTTGGGCATGGACATGGACTGGTTTGAGTCCACGTAAACGGTCATGGTCCCCGCTGCCCACGGCCGCACCTGGCCGACGAGTTCAGGGTGGCCCACGGGAGCGGAACGGACCAGGGATGTCGGGGTGTCAAGCATCTGTCGAAGTGCTTTGGCACGGAAATAATTCACGAGCAGAAGGATGAGCCCGATGCCAGCGATGGCCAGCGCCGGAATGATACCGACATCTGCTTCCTCATCAGCGGCGATCACGCCGCCAACGACCACGGTCAGGATTGCGGCCAAGCCTGCAAACACGAAATGCGACGTCATCGTTGCCGGTCGAGGCGTGCCCACCTTGGCAGGGTGTTCAGGGAGCGGCGTACCGTCCCCGTGGGGTCCGTACATGTTGGTGTTCCAGGTTTGGGGCCCGGGTGCGGGCAGGACCCAGTCGTTGGGGTCGTTGGTGGGAATGAGGGTGCTTTGTTGAAGGAACCAGTTGTCCATGGTGAAGCCGCTTTGCTCGGCTTTTGCTCGAAGCACCTCAGGAGCGATGGCCTCTTTGCGCATCTTGTGAAGCCCGGCTGACATGCTTCCAGGGGAAGCGGCGGCCATGACGATCAGACCGATCACGGACACGGCCAGACCGATTGGGTCGCCCACGGCAGCAACCACGCCAAAGGCGGTGATGATGAGCCCCAGCACCCAAAGAATCCACCCTCCAAAGGTGTACGGCAGGGTCAGTTTGAAGCCGCC
>CAXGZM010000158.1:0-3242 GCA_964014165.1 uncultured euryarchaeote
CTCGGCATGATGACGGCGTTGTTCCTCGTGGTGGCGCTCGGCCCACAGCGAACGACCTCCCTCACGGGTGTTGATCCCCTTGCGTCCGTGCTGACCCTTGACCTCCTGGGCGTCGCCGGCGTGGTTTCACTCGTGGTGTACATGCAACGGTTGCGCATCGTTGATGCGTTGCTTCCCCCCACCCTCGCAGCCATCGCCCTGCTCGTGAGCATGGCACTGGCGGGGCAGAGCGCTGAATCCGATACGCTGCAACTCACAGCGCTGGTGATGTTCGTTGTGGTCGGGGCGTACTTGGCCTTTCAGGGCGATGTTCGCTCTGGCTTGCGTGCCCTTGCGACCAAGGAGGAGCGACAGGCTTCGTTTGCTGCCAAGCGGGAACGAATGAACACCCTCGTGTCTTCGGTGTCGGCAGACGGTTCAACAACGGTAGGGTTGCGAGCGTTGGATGCAGAACTTCTCGAACTCACTCAACGCCAGAAGCGCCGGTCAAAGCGCAGCGGTACCGTTGCTGCGGACGACGTCATCATCGGCGACATTCACTATCGCCCCATCGTGCTGATGCTGTTTCTTGTCGTGGCTTTCATCGGGTCGATGTGGTTCGCCTACGCTACACCCTACGCACTTCCTGCCCTCCTCTTCAGCGCAGGATTTGCCGTGGTGCTGGTGGGCCTTGCGCGTCTTCGTGCCAACGCCATCGGTCTGCGCCTGCCCGATGTGGCGGGTGTTGAACTCCCCATTGCCGTGGCCATGGTCGGCATGGTGCTCGTTCACGTTGCTGGCCGAATGACCACCGGTGTCCTCACCGACTCAACGGTGCATCTCGCTGCCCTCAGTTTGACCCTCGTGTTGCTGGTCGGCATGGGGTTGGTTGGAAGAAACGACCTTGGCTTGCGGATACCCAGTGCCTTGGAAGCCTTGCTCGGGCTGATGGTCATCGACCGCATTGTGTGCGTCTTCATCGGCGGCGAAGTGCCGCTTCCGTTGGCCACCGACCCGACGGCGCTGACCTTTGCCACCGGCGGCCTTCCACTGTTCGGCATTGAGGCGTTACTCCTCGGCATGGTGGTGCTGTTTGATTGGGTGGAAGGCGAGCGCCTCCGACGTGGCTTGGACGATCACCGCACGGCGTTGGGCCGGAGCGGATGGGTTGTCGGTACCGTGGCTCTTTCCTTGGGGCCGGTGAGCCTCCTCGCCTTGGCGCTGGGCCTACGTCGGAGCGTGGGTTGGAAGCAGCCAGCCGTGGCCATGACCGTCGTGTTGTCGGCACCGTTTGCCGTGCAGGCACTCGTTGCATGGGCGCTTGCGTCAGCGGCGTCTGTCCTCACACCTGCCGTTGTGGCAGCCACCTTCGGGGCAGGCAGCATCGTCTGGGCGGTGGTTGTTGTTGCACGAAACGATGGCCTTTGGCTGTCAGCCGCGCTGTGGTCGGCTCACGGGCTGCTTCTCCCAGCTGCTGTTCTGTCTTCTTCGCTGGTGGGCCTCTCACTCGCAGCGCTGGTCGTTTCAACCACGGCGTGGGTGAGCGGCATCCTGACCCAACGGAAATCCTGGCGAATCGTGGGGGCCGCCGACTTGGTCATGGCCTGGATGGTGGCTGCGGTGGCTCTGGTCGCAGGCATCGGTGCGTCCTACGTGCTCCTCCTTCTGGTCGCTTCGGCAGCCCTGTTGTTTGCCGTAACCACGCTCACGCAAGCCAACGAGAGCGTGCTGATGGACGACTAATCAGCGGTCAACACCGCTTCAAGCTCGCCGAATACGGACTCCAAGAGTTCCAAAAACGGCGTGGGATCAAGGTCCTTCGACAGGCGCAAGGAGAGGCTGGTTTTTGCCTGTGTTCCGCTGTTGCGAATACCGAACGATGCCACGCCGTCCATTGAATCTCCGTGAATCAAAAGCAGGTCAGGCTCCCCTTCAATGCGTCGTCGTTCCGCCTCAAATCCGAGCCGTTCAAAGGCGACCTGAAGGGACTTTTCCGTCGAGGAAAAAAGGTCATTCGACGCCTGCCAACGTTCACGGTGGCTGTCCTTGATGGAGACACGTTTCTTCCACCCGCGGTCAAATGTTGCGCTTGATTGGTTCGACGCCGCCAGAAGAACAGCGCAGAGCGTGGCGGCGCCGTCACCGACCAAACTCCATGCATCTGACAGGTTTGGGTGAGGTGCTGACAACACCACGTGCCCGGAATCCTCAATCCCGCAGCACCTTGGCATTTCCGAACCGCCCAGCCAACCGCCATCCGCTGGACGAAGAGCGTAGGAGAGCCATCGGTCACCCACAGCCGTTTCGGTGCAGTTTGTTCCACCGTTGAGATGGTGCACGTGGCCGAAGAGAGCGACATCGGACTCGATGCTCGCAGCGAATAACCAGGAGCGGTCAGCGGCTGCATTAAGCAACATGGCTGCCATGGCGTCCCCGTCAACCACAGCAAACCCGGTGTCGGTGGCCTGAATGAAGAGACATCGGTCGCCGTCTCCGTCAAGCGCAGCACCAACCAGTTGACCCGCTGGTGCAACCTCAAGGGCACGAAGCAGGAGGTGGGAGGATGCTTGTGCTTCTTGGTGTGTCCATGTGGCCGTAGGCGAAAGATCACCCGCGCCGCATCCTTCGTTGAGCACACCAGCGGAAGAACTCACCTCGCGACAGTTCATGCCGCGTTCACGCAGGAATTCCACCAGCCACGAGGCGCCAAAGCCGTTGGCACAATCGATGAGGAAGGGAGAGGCGAACCGTTCCTGGGCGGCACCGTTCAACGAACCGAACATGGATTCGAACTGCGACCACCGCTCGGCCAGCCACGTGCGGTGAGCGTCTTGACTCCAATCGAGGAAGGCTTCGTCGGGAAGCGCGAGGGCTTCACGGTCCAAAGCGTCAACATCCCGGTCTTCCTCTGAAAGCTGGCGAACGGTCTGACTGACGTCGGCCTCGTAGGCTCGGTTGGACTTGTAGCCAAAGGTGTCGAAGACCTTGATGCCCGAATCCGAGACGGGATTGTGACTGGCCGTGATCATGCATCCCGCCCGTGCCCCAAACACCAACACGGCTCGGTGGAGGGTGGGTGTGGCACACTCGCCGATGTGGATGACGTGGCTGCCCGTCAGCCGAAGTCCGAGGGTCAACGCTCCAATCAGTGCTGCATTTCCGGGACGCCGGTCCCAGCCGATCACAACCACCTCTCCCTCGCCGGGAAGAGCAGGCCGAGTGTAGGACAGGGCTTCACCCACCAGCCGCATGAAGGCTGGCGT
>CAXGZM010000159.1:0-3183 GCA_964014165.1 uncultured euryarchaeote
TTGTTCTTCAGGAGTTTTGCCAGTTGATTGATGTCAATCGCTGCGTCGTCAATGCCCTCCACTTTTGTCACGATTTTTCCATAACGTCGTCGGTCGGTTGAGAGAATGGCTTTTTGTTGCTCTTTTGCAATTTCTTGGCAGATGCACAGTTCATCGGGTAGTCCGCAAACGTTGCAAATAGCCGCCATTGTTCTCCATCACCTCGCTTTGTTTCACTGACCGTTGTTCATGTGCGTCTTCAAACGCGCAATGCTTCGTCGAGTCGCTTTGTAGGCCCCCATGTTGGACGGAGTACCACCGAGCGCTTTCTCAGCACGGAGTTGAAGAAGTTCTTCCTGAAGTTCGAGAAGACGAGCTTCACGAGCCTCGGTGCTCATCGACGCAATTTCTCGGTTGGAGACGTGGCTCACTCGGAACCCTCCTCTGCTGCGGCTTCTTGGGCTGCTTGAATCTTGAGTTCTTCCTCGGAGAAGATGCTGATCTCGTGTGGCAGACGGGTACCGGGTCGCATGATTTCGACGGTGACGCCGATGGTGCCGAGTTTCTTCACAGCAACCGAGTAGCCCTTGTCCATGTGCTGGAGGGCCGTCTCACCGCAATACTTGACGTGGCCACGAATGTACTTCTCGGTACGGTTTCGAGAGCCGGTCAACTTACCAGCAACCGTGACGATCACGCCACGTGCGCCGGCATCCATGATGTTCTGGGCTGCGCTGTGGCAAGAACGGCGGTGGTACCAACCTCGCTCGAGCGAGGAGGCAATCTTCTCGGCCATCACTTGAGCGTTCAAGGTGGGGTTTTTGACTTCCTCAACCTTGAGCTTGGGGTTGGTGAGGGTAAACTCTTGGTTCAGTCGAGTTTGAAGGTCGTTGATGATCTTCCCTTTGCGACCGATGACCATACCGGGGCGCTCGGCGTGAACGGTGACTTCCGTACCACCGGGCGTACGGCGGATGTCAAGGCCACCAAAGCCGGACTTGGAGGTGTTCTTCATCAGGAACTCGCGGACGAGCAGGCGCTCGACGTTGCGGTCAACGATGGTTCGTAGAATGCTTTGCTTGCTCATGATGTTCACCTCAGAAGTCGTCCTCCAGTTCGTCGCCCATGGCGTTCATGTCTTCCAAGAAGACTTCCAAGTTCACCTGGTAGTGGTTGCTTGGGGTGGCACGCCCTCGTGCTCGAGGAATCCATCCCTTTCGGATTTGTCCTCGGTGAGCAGCGATGTGCGTGATGACCATGTCGTCGGCGTCGATGTCTTCGTACTGGAAGCGAGCGTTCTCCATGGCGCTCTCAATGAGCTTGATGATGGCACGGGAGGCCTTCACAGGGTAGCGGCCTGGGCCGATACCGCCCTTTCGGTGGCCGACCATCGAGGGGCCGGACCGTCGCTTGCGCTTGTTGCCGCTTCCGAGACGGAAGGGGACAGCTGCGGCCTTGCGGCGAACATCGGCTCGGTCGGAGTCAATGCGCAACACTTCGTTGAGGTAGGCAACGGCTTCGCCGGCGGTCTTGTTCTTGACTGCACGGCAGACTTCGAAACAGTGCTTGACGTGCATGTCCACGTTGTTGGCACGTGCCGTAGCGAGGCGGTTGCCCTGCAAGAGCTGCGTGTAGCCGCGCTGGGGGAGTTGTCGACGACGACTTCGTCGATCCATTTGGTTTCGCTTTGCCATCTTTTTCACCTCACTTCAGTGGAACGTGCTTGGACGAACGGGTTGCACCAACACCCGGACCGCTGTGGGTCACGCCCCGTCGGGTCACGGCAAACTCACCAAGGTAGTGGCCGATCATCTCGGGCTTGATCTCGACTTCAACGAAGTGTTGACCGTTGTGAATGGCAATGCGTCGACCCACAAATTGCGGGAGGATGGGCATGTCTCGGCGGTGCGTGCGAACGGTTTTGGAGCCAGAGCGCTGCACACGGGCGAGGAAATGCTCGTTCTCGGTGGACATGCCACGGCCGAGGCTGCGGCGGACACGGGAAGGAAGCAGACCGACGATGTAGTCCTGATCTTCATCTTCGGGCCACATGGGCATCTGGTTGAGTTCTTCCATGGTGAAGCCACGGTACGTGAACTCCTTCTTGACGCGTGCCGAGGTCGTCGAGAGACGCTTACGTGCCTTACGTCGACTGGCCTTGGGGGTCATAAACGACTTCTTTTTCTTAGCCATGCATCATCACCTCAAATTTTCTTACCTCGTCCACGACCGGTTCGGCGTGGTGCAATCAGACCAACCTTGGCGCCGGGTGGGGTACCACGAGCGACGGAGTTGGGACCGTGAACAGCCTGGTGGTTTCCACCGCCGTGCGGGTGGTCAACAGGGTTCATGGCAACACCGGAAACATGCGGGTAGAGCTTCCCTCGGGCCTTGGCCTTGTAGTAGGCAGCACCGGCCGTTCGCATTGGCATCTCGTCTCGTCCGTGACCGGCGAGCACACCGATGGTGGCTCGGCAGTTGGCTGGGAGTTCCTTGAGAGCGCCGGATGGCATGCGAACACGAACCATGTCGCCGATGCGGGATTCGACCATACAGGAATTGCCGGCGGAGCGTGCGACCTTGCCACCGTCGCCGGGGCGGAGCTCGAGGTTGTTGATCGCCGTACCTTCTGGGATGTTGCCCAATTCGGTGATGTTGCCGGGGCGGAGGGCCACGTTGTCGCCGATGGCGACCTTGCTGCCGATGGACAAGCCCTCGGTTGCAGCAACCAACGTGGTATCGCCGTCAGGGGTCTTGATACGAGCGAGCGGAGCGCTGTGAACAGGGCTGTGAACCAGTTCGGTGACCTCGCACACCACGTCCTTGTCGCGGGGCATGCTGTTCTTACCGGGGAACCGGTGGCTGGCCACGCGGTAGCGTGGCGAGGAACCTTTGCGTTGTGCACGAATTCTCTTACCCATGGTAAATCACCTCAGAATGCTCCCAGACGCATGGCAGCGTCTTCTGCGTCGTAGCCTTCAGCAAGCTTCACCGAAGCGTGCTTGCCGTGCTTGGAGTTGCGAACGTTGACCTTGGCCACTTCGACGTCGAAAATGGTTTCAACGGCACGAGCGATTTGGGCCTTCGTGGCACCTCGGCGGACGAGGAACTCAAGGCGCTGCTCGGTGGTACGAGCCTCCATCGATTTCTCGGTCAGCCAGGGTTGAATGATAATGTCGTATGCGTTCATGATCTCACCTCAGT
>CAXGZM010000160.1:0-3132 GCA_964014165.1 uncultured euryarchaeote
GACCATGTTGTTCTTCTTGAGGTCGTCAAGCACGAAGGCACGCACGTCGGCGTTGGCGCACAACGCAGCGTCGTCGCCCGAGGTGTCCATGCCGGCGCCCTTGAGAGCGGCACGGAGCGCTTCCATGTTCGGGTGGGCGATGAGGAAGGTGTGGAGCATGTTTCGACCGTCCAGCACGCACTGCTCAACCAGCGGGTTGAGGGTGATGGTTTCCTCGAGGCCGGAGGGAGCGACGTACTTGCCGTTCTCCAACTTGAACTGCGATTTCACACGACCGGTGATGGAGAGGTAGCCATCGGTCAGCTTGCCGAGGTCGCCGGTTCGGAAGGTACCGGGTTCGATGATGACTTCCTTGGTGGCCTCCTCGTTGTTCCAGTAGCCCATCATGACGTTGGGGCCGGTGACCACGATTTCGCCTTCGTCGGGGCGCTCGGGGTCGTCCCAGGCGTCCGTGTCGATGGTGACCTTGACGCCGTTGGCCACCAGACCGACGGTGTTGAGCTTGCTCGTGCCCGGGCCGGACCAGCCGTTGGCGGACACCAGCGGTGAAGTCTCGGTTAGGCCGTAGCCTTCGTAGCAGCTGAAGCCAACCATCTGGATGAACGCAGCCACGTCGGGGGAAAGTGCGGCTGCACCGGACATGCAGAAGCGGATGTTGCCGCCGAATCGGGCTCGGACCTTGGACCACACGAGCTTGTCCCACAACTTGTCAAAGAAGCCGCTGGGAGGCACGCGGTCGCATTCCACACCGGCCTTGGCGATGCGCTTGGCGGCGGATTTTTGGGCGTTCTTGATGAAGATCTTCTTCAGACCCGTGGCGGCTTCAAACTGACCGTTGACCCGGTCGTAGAACTTGTTCCACACTCGGGGGACGGCCAACAGCACAGCGGGCTTGATTTCGATGCACTCGTCGGCAATCTTGGTGAGGTCCGAAATCAGGTTGATGTGAACGCCGCAGCGAATCATCCAGTGCAGGTCAAAGGTGGACCCAAAGGAGTGCGCCCATGGCAAGAACGCAGCGTTCTTGTCGCCCACGTAGATGGTGAAGGCGGACTGCACGCACAGGATGTTCGAGAGCGTGTTCCAGTTCGAGAGCATGACGCCCTTGGGGTTCCCCGTCGTACCGGAGGTGTAAATCAGCGTGTTGAGCGCAAACGGGTCGTCGGCGATCTCGAACATCTCGGCTTGGCGGCCAGCGGCCACGAAGTCAGCCCAGGCGTGAACGGCGACGCCCTCAGGCGGCAGTTCGTTGGCGGGCTCATCCCCGAGCAGGACGATGCCGCAGGTGGGCCAGGCACCGGCGTCAGCGGGCATGTTGGCTACGAGCTTGTCGAGCACGGCGGTGTCAGCGACAGCGAGAAGTGCAGGCGTTGAATCGTCGAGGATGTAAGCCCATTCCGTCCCGTGCTGGTGGGTGTACATGGCGGTGTAGGCAGCGCCGATGCCGTTGGCACCGTAGGAAAGCGCAGCCCACTCCACGGAGTTGTTGAGGATCATGGCCACACGGTCGCCGGGCTTCACGCCAACGGCAGCCAGTTGCTTGCCCACAGCGGTGGCAAGGTCGCCAAATTCGTTGTAGGAAAGGTGGGTTCGGGGCATGCCGGGTGCAGGGATGTAGCCGAAACACGGGAGGTTGCCAAAGCGGTCCACGCTGGTCATCAGCATCTGGTACAGAGAACGGGGGTCGTCGCCCTCGGGCTTCTCCCACTGTCGGTCGTCGGGCTGGCGTTCCCATGCAAGTTGAAAGGGTTCCATGGTTGCCCAGTATGGGACTGAGCATTTGAACATCTCCCCGTTAGCCAATGAGGACATTTCGGACGTTGGCACGCCAGTCGGCCCCGTCGTTTCGGTTCGCCAGCGGGCTGGCCGGGCTGGGGTGCCAGCAGGTGGTGATCTCAATCTCCCGCCCGCTGCTGGTCCTTCCGGGCCCCTTCTTCCCGGCGTTGAAGGCCATTCGAGCACGCTTTTCGGCGTACTTGCCAACCCCGACAATGCGGGTGATGCCCATGATGTCGACGACCTCACGCAAGTGGTCGTCGCAGGCTTCCAGCACCGGTTCAATCAGCGCTTTGGGAAGGTTGTCGGGCGTGATGTTTTGGCCGCGTTCGCCCAAGAGCAAGAGGGGGCAGTGGTTCACCACGAACAGGTTCGCGAAGGTCGCCTCGGGCGAGCCGTACATCGCCTCCATGAGGTTCCACAACCGCGTGCCTGAGACTTCCTGGCGCTCAAGGTCCATTCCAACGATGGGTCGCTTGGGATGGGCGTTCGCAGGTGTGCTGAGTTCTCGGGCTTCAATTCGGAG
The DNA here is from genome assembly GCA_964014165.1 of uncultured euryarchaeote. GTDB lineage: Archaea > Thermoplasmatota > Poseidoniia > Poseidoniales > Poseidoniaceae > Poseidonia. The sequence goes on from CAXGZM010000160.1 coordinate 2,303, forward strand.
GAAATCCTTCGCCACCTCGGTGGCCCCAAAGGGCACGCCCGTTTGTGCCATGCCCCACGGTCCGGGGTTCATGCCCAGCAACAAGGTGGTGGCGCCCAGCCCGCCCCACCGGTCGAGAAATTGTTCGTGGTGTGCCCAAGCGTAGTCCAGCGGGTTGGTGGCGTGAGCGACCGCTCCCGAGGCTTCGAGGCCAGGGATGGCTTCATCGCACGCTGCCGACAAGCGGCGCGCCGACTGCTTGAGTTGGTCCACCGTGTTCACGCACCTTCGTTGGCAAGGGGCCTGATAGTGGTTCTCACCCGAAGATGTTCCGCACGGTCTCGGTCAGCCGAACACCGGCCTTCTCCAGCCACGGTTCAAGTTCCACATCCTTGCCTTTTGACCGCAATTTGGCCCGTGCAGCGACCAACGACCACGCCGATTTCTTGCCGATGCCAGGCATCGCTTCCAGTTGCTTCTCCGAGACGCTCAGCGGGTCAAGGCCCACCTCCACACCCGTGATGGAACGAGCACCGTGGCCGGTGATCATCACGCTGGACTGGGTCTCAAGCGGAATTTTGTACTCCACGCCCACGAGAATCGGGTAGGCGCCGATTTGCCGTCCAAAGGTGATGCCGGCTTTACCGTGAACCTCCGGGGTGCGGTGAAGTTCCGTCTCGTGAACCGGCAGGCGAGTTCGTCCGTCATGGGACTCCCAGTGAACGTCGTGAATGACCTCGCCAAGGGGAAACAATTCCTCCAGGAGCGGCTTGTCGATCTCGTCCCTGCAGGCGGTCTTGAACGAGGCAAAGGCGTCGGACGGGACCTCCTGGAACCCTTCACCCTCCACC
>CAXGZM010000161.1:0-3099 GCA_964014165.1 uncultured euryarchaeote
GCGAGGGGCGTCAAATCAACCGCAGGGGCCGGTGCCTCGAGGGGTGTGAGCGGTGCAGGTTCAGAAGAACCGGTGGCCCACGGCGGTGTGCGGGGAGCGTCTTCCTCCTCAACAGCATCGCCACGGAGAATCTTGGTTGCGCCGCCTTCCATGTTCTCTCCGACGTAAGCCGTCATGACGACGGACGAGGCGTCGATGATGCCGCGCTCTTCCGTGTTGCCAAAATCGCCCAGGTGGTTGTCAAACGCACCGCTGAACAAACTTGAGCCGATGGCGTTCCCCAGCACGCGGCCCTTCTTGGCGGTGTACTCAAAGTCAGCTTCGTAAGGCCCGAGTTTCATGGCCTGACCGCCACCGTTGAACTCAAACGTCCAGGTGCCCGTGTGGATGTGCGCTTCGAATTTGAACTGGCGAGTCAACCCTGGCCCGATGGAACTGATGCCCTCCGTGGCTTCGTATCGCTTGCCCTTGGCGTCGACAAGCACGGCTTGGAGACCACCGATGGGGATGGAGGATTCGTTCACCACGTCCACAACCACCTGAATGACGTCCTCGTCGTCGTCGTCAATTTCCATTTTGACCGATGTCAAGTGGGCGTTCAAGGAACCTGCACGGGCGCTGTGGTCATCACTCACTTGGGCTCACCGAATTGGACTGACGGGTGGCATTACTTCAATGGCTTGCCCTTCCGGGTTGCCATCAACGCAATCGCAAACGCGTCTCTGCGGGCAGGGACCAGTCCACAGCGGCAACCGTGTGGTGCTTGCGGTCAACGGCCGTGCGGTATTCAGCATCGGTTGAACCGGCGCTGAACGTGTCACGGAGTCCAAAATAGAGCCAACCGATGAAGGGGATGATGTAGATCATTTTGGCCACGGCCCGAGGACCCCAGTGGTGTTGCTCGAGCACGGTCCCGTTGTCGTGAACGATGGCGATGCGGAAACCCCGTTGACCAAGTGAGCGTCCGATGGTTTGACCGGTGTACTTGAAGTAGAGATAAAACGCAGCACAGAAGACAAACCAGTTCATGAAAAATTCAGCCGTGTATCGCCCACCTGCGGTGATCAGTTCGTAGTTGAAAAGGCCCTCAAGGAGGCGGAAATTGGTGAAAAAGCCGAGGACGATGCTGATGAGCATCATGTCGAGCATGAAGGCGAGCACGCGCTTCCACGACGGGGCGATGAGCATCCCTTCAGGTGCGGTCCCGATGATGTTCTGCGCCAGCGTACCGCCCTTGACAATGGTCACCGGGTCTTCGGCCATGCCCCGGCTACGCCTTCCCCTTTGTCAAATGGCGCGTTGGCCCCATCAGGAACTGTGGGTGACGTGCCAGGCAAACAACTGGTGCTCGTCAATCCAATCGAGGTAGGACTTCCACGTCCCGTCGTGACGAAGCGTGGTGGGGTGTCCCAGAAGGATGAGTCCGCGTTTTGCACGTGTGATGGCGACGTTCAGGCGCCGATAATCCGATAAAAATCCGACCTCGCCGCGCTCGTTGGCGCGAACCGTTGAGAAGACGATGACCTCTTTTTCCCGCCCCTGATAGCCGTCCACGCTCTTGATTTCCAATCCGTGGTAGGGTTGACCTGACTCGCGCCCGCCGGCCGCTTCAAACAGACGAACCAGTTCTCGCACCTGTCCGTTGTACGGCGAGATCACCCCGATGTCCTCCGGTTGGAGATCGCCCATGGCAAGCAGGTCGTTCACGACGTTCAGCACCTTGGCAGCCTCATCACGGTTTGAGCGACTCTTGCCCTCTTCATCGGTTTCTTCCACGCCTTCAATCGGCACGAACGCCATGGGACGGTCCCAATCCGGCCAGAGAAAGCCTGCAGGAGGTGGCCGCTCAGCAGCAGAACACCCGTCTTCAAGTCGATTTTCATAAAATCGAGCGCTGGGGAATTCACGGAGGATCGGGTGCATTCGGTATTGCGTGGTGAGCATGTTGGAGGAGACACCGCAAGCGATCAAGCGGTCGAACAACGAACGGTTGAGACCACCGCGTTCTGCCCGGCGGCTCAACACCGTGGGGGGAAGTTGCTGATGATCACCGACCAAAATCAGTTGACGGCATCCTTTCACGATGGGAACCAAGGCGCTGGGTTCGGTGGCTTGGGTGGCTTCGTCCATCAGCACGATGGGGAACTTCCTCGACGACAACAGCCGGTGGCCGCACCCGATGGTGGTGGCGCATATCACCTCGGCTTCATCGAGGACGCTGGCCGTCATCGCGTCTTCCATGCGCCGAATTTCCTTGTGGTTGATGTTGATGTCGCGATGCATCAGCCCTTTCTCTTTGCCTCGCAGGGAAGGTAACGCCTTGCGCAACTCGCGTTGTTCGTCCTGCAGGAACGCGAGTTCTTCCTGCATGGGGTGGTTTTCCAACATCGCATCGAGCGTCGCCGACCGAAGATGCTCTCGAACCTTTACCGGCCGTCCGATTCGGAGCGCTTTCACGCCCAAGTCGAGCAGGCCTTCGAGCAAGTTGTCCACGGCGACGTTGGATTCTGCCGTAGCCAGCAGCGGTCCACTCCCCTGTTGGGCAAAGTGGTGGAGCAGGTGCGTGGCCGTGGTGGTTTTCCCGGTACCGGGAGGGCCTTGAATGAGGGTCAAGCGGCGTGAAAGCGCAGCCTCAATGGCCGCCTGCTGGGACGGGTTGAGGTGGCGGTGAGTAGGGAGCGGGCCTCGCTGAAGGCGTTTTCCACGAATATCAGGGGAAAGTTCGGCACTCTGGTTGATGTCGAGCACGTTGCCCAAGATAAGTTCGCGAAGCACCGTCCCGCCGTCACCCTCCGTTGAATGAAACGCCACGAGCGCCTCGTGCATCCGGTCGTGAGCGACGCGGTTGGCCCCGCGGTCAAGACGCCAGCCGCCCTTGCGGACGTCGCGCGGTCGCTCGCTGACCACCACTCGAAGACGGGTCGGGCCCCGGTCGAGGACGACCCCTTCAACCACCTTCTCACCCCAAGGACGCGACCGCGAAATGAGCACGATATCACCGTGAGAAAACCGATGCTCGGGAAGACGCCCGCTGTCTTGTGCCTCGAACACGACGATGTCTTCACCGAAGAATCGGCCCTGAATTCGAGCTTTGAGGTC
>CAXGZM010000162.1:0-3055 GCA_964014165.1 uncultured euryarchaeote
TCCGAAGGCCGGCCTTCCGCCTTTTGAAGGAATGTATCAGGTTCCTTTCCTTTCAATCACAAGACCTTTCATTTTTGAGTTCTTTAAATAAATACAACCCTTTCCTCCTGCATGCCTGAGGAAACGACCGTCACCGATTTCTTTGCTGCTGATGGAATCCGCGCCGGGCTCGTTCAGCGCTATGAACCCGTTTTGAATACCGCTCGTCAGTTCCTCGTGAAGCAACGCGTCAGCAAGTCAGGAGGCAGCGCTTCTGACATTCGCAAGAAGGCATTGCTTGAAGCGGAAGCCGATTGCCCTCAGTGTGGGCTTCGGTTTGTTGGAAAGAATCACAACACCGAACACATTCACCCGAAAAGTCTCGGAGGCGGGAAGGGTGACAGTGGAAACCGAATCCAAATGTGCAGGATGTGCAATAACGCTCGAGGCAGCATCATGACGGCGTTCATCGGAACGCCGCCCTTTGCCAAGCATTACCCGGAGGATTGGGCAAAGATCGAGGCATTTCTGCTGTGGTCTGAATTGACCATTGACGACGGATTGGATGCTGGTGCTCAAATTCCAGAAGTCCACGAGTTGTTCATTGAGGCTCGATTTGCAGGAGCTAAGCCCCTTGGTGCCAAACCCTCTCGTGCGTTTGGTCGATTCTCAACTTGGTCAGTGGGTGATGGGCCGAATTACGCGCACAACGTGAAGCAGGAAGTTTCCAATGTTGCACCGGTTCAACCTCAACAGTCCGCTTCGCAACACCCTCCCCGCTCCTCACCAACCGTATTCCCCCGTCCAACTCCGACGGTTGGTTCTTTGCTGGCACGAATGGCCAGGAAGGCCCTCGATCGAATTTTTGATTATGAACCAAAAACAGAGATAAGTTCCACTGGAGATGAAACCCAACTTGACGATTCAGGTTCGGCCCCAACCCTTCCTGAGCGTTCCATTGACAAAGAGGCACTTTTCAAAAAATGGAAATCATTTGTTGATCTCCAGATTTGGTCAAACACCGGCGAAATGATGCTCGGTGATTTTTGGAATCTGATCGCCGATGAAAAGACTGCACACGGAACTGGCTGGAAGGCCTTTGAGCGAGCGTTGGGCGTCCCGCACAAAATGAGCATGCCGGCCAAAGCCTCCAACATCCTCCAACAGATGGGGTATATTTTTTCATTTCAGAAAACAGAAGACGCCGGATACAAGATTCTCATTTCGACAGAAGAAGAATAGCATCATCGTTCATTCGAAGATTCTTGTTAAATCGCTAAGAGCGCTGTTCGCGAATATCGGCGAACCTGTTATGAACGGGTGAAGGGACGGAAAAGCGGTAGGGATGCGCTTTGACCGTGCTTGACGACCTCTTGGAACAGGCCAACGGGCTGGACACGTGGGCCCAGTATGCACTCGGGCTTGGTCTCACGGCGCTTTCGTTGCTCATCGTCCGCTTCTTGATGAAGAGCGTCATTCTCGACTTCGTTAAGGCGACCTCGTTCAAGTGGGACGACGCCCTGTACCGCCCGGTCACCCAACGACTCTACACCTTCATTTTCCTCGTCGGCGTTCAGCTGACCCTGCTGTGGATTCGCGGCGATGAAGAAGAACTCAACGTCGCTCTCGACCCGCTGTTCAGTGCTGCTTACATCCTGCTGACGACGTCGCTGGCCAGCGTCGCCATCAAGGTGATGATCCCCGTTATCATCGAGCGCTTTTCCAACCCGTCTTCGGTCACCGTCTCGGGCAGCAACTCCCTCGTCATCTTCTTGCTGCGTGCCAGCGTTTGGTTTGGCGGCCTCTACCTGGCCCTTGACGTCCTCGGGTTCGAGTTGTTTGGATTGCTCGCCTCGCTGGCGGTCTTCTCGCTCATCATCGGTTTGGCCATGCAGCAGACGCTTGGAAACATCGTGAACTCGTTCATGCTCGCGCTGGATCAACCCTTTGAGGTCGGCGACCGCATTGAAGTGGACGGCCATCTCGGCTCCGTTGTCTCGGTCGGCATCCTCTCGACCAAGGTGCTGACCATCGGCGAGAACCTCGTGGTCATTCCCAACAACAACCTCGTGAACTCGACCGTCATCAATCACGCTCGCGGTGGTGGCGACGGGCAGGGTCGCCGTATTTCGCTCGTCCTCGACATCGGCGTTGAGTACGACGAGGACATTTCCCACGTCAAATACACCACGCTCCAACTTCTGCGAGAATGCCCTTACATCCTGGAATCGCCCGAACCGCGTGTCTTGCTCAACGAACTGGGCGAGTACGCCAAGATTTTCCGCATGTATGCATGGGTTGAGGACTATTCGGATGAATTCGTGGCCAAAGACTGGCTGTTCAAGAACGTCGCCGAGCGCTTTGAGCAGGAAGGCATCGGCATCCCCTTCCCCACCGCCGTGGAAATCGGTGCCACGTTCAAGGAGTCCTACAACAAGCAGCGCAAGGCCACCAACGTGCGCCGTGCTCGCCTGCAGATGATCAAGGAAGACAAAGCGCTCGAGCGAGAGCGCGCCGAGGCCAAGTGGGAAATCGAGGCCATCACGGAGAAACTCAAGGATCCTGAATTGGGACGCACCGAGCGAGAAGGCCTGGAAGATTCCCTGCGTGAACTCAACCGTGTCTTGGGCATGTTCGAAGCCGGCGACAGTTGAGGCTGACGGACGCTTCCAATCGCCACGTGATTTCGCTGGTGCACAACCCTCCCGCGCAAGGACGAGGGAGGCATCACCGCCGAAACCGAACGCACGATTTATACACGGCAAACCGTTCATGATAGGTGATGGGCGCTGCTGACCTCCGCTACATGCAAATCAGCATTGCGCCCGAGGCGGGCGTTCACTTGCCAGGCTTGGCCCTCCTGGAATCCTTCACGTGTGTTGAATTTCTCTCTCACATCAGCACCGAGGACGGGAACATGCGCTGCTTGATTCGACTTGAGTACACGGATGCTTCTGCGCTTGACGGCGCATACCCTTCACTGGACATTTTGCGAGTGATTGAACAAAGTGAGACAGCTGCGCTTGTGGAAGCCCTTACCAGAGGGCCACTCCCTCGTGTCTTTGCGACCCTCGAG
>CAXGZM010000163.1:0-3044 GCA_964014165.1 uncultured euryarchaeote
CGGAAGAGAAGGTCGCCGATGCGATTTTCCGCCTCACTTCGGAGGCCTGACCATGGTGGACCAGAACCTCATTCTCATCGGCTATGCTGTTCCGCTGGTGTTTGGTCTTCTGATGATGACGAAAGCCGGGGACGGCCTTTCCGATGCGCTCTCCCAGCGAAACCCCCTGCTCGCTCATGCCCGACGCCGACACATGCTCGGCATGAACCTCGTGGCGCTGATGGGCTTCGTGGTGTCCGTCCACACCCTCTGGATTTCCAACAAGATCAGCGAAGGCGCCAACGTGTGTTCCACGGCGACCGTGTTCTCCTGCGATGACGTGCTTGGAAACGCACAGTACAACGTTGACCCGTTCTTCGGTATTTCGTGGGGCCTCATCGGCATGTTCGCCTTCGGTGCCATCTTGTTCATCACCAACTCGGTGGGCAAAGAGCCCGACGCCCTCTGGGCTGAGTCCTACATGAAGTACGGCATGTACATGACCGGCGCAGGCATGTTGGTCATCGCTCTCCTCGTTTCCTATGAGATTCGCATGGAGAAAATCTGTCAGTTCTGTACGATGGCTCACATCGCCAACGTTGTGTGTTTGTTCGGTTTCTGGAAAGCCGGAAAAATGCACGATGCTGGAGAATGGAGCGACGCCGTCCCGGATGAAAACAGCAAAGAAAAACCTGAATGGAAGTGAATCAAGTGAATAAAGAATCGATGTTTTGGCTTCTTGTGACCCTCAGCGCCCTCGCTGCCATGGGCTTCCTGCTCGGGCAAAGTGACGGCGAACCACCGTTCAACACCGCCGACGAGCGTCACGCCCTTGCGGATGAGTGCATCGGCAGTCACAGCGGCTTGGCTGAGCACTACCACGCTACGGTACGAATTTCAGTTCTCAACGAAGACGTCGCAGTCCCTGATGATGTGGGCATCGACGACCGGGGTTGTTCCATGCGCCCGCTTCACACGCACGACGCAAGTGGAAGAATCCACTTGGAGTTCGCAGAAGAGGGCGTTGAAGCACCACTTGAGGCGTTCTTCGACATTTGGGGCATCCACATGGATTCCACCGGGTTTGATGAGCATCGAATCGACGCCTCCCACGAGTTCCTGATGTTCGTCACGGAAGACAACGGTGAAGGTGAGCGAACCCAAGTGACGACCTTTGAAGATCACATCGTCAAGGACGGTCACCTCATCGAACTCATCTATCGAGCCATTGAGTGATCAAGGCGTGTAAGTGCCGGTGAACATCGCTGCATTGGGTTCCGTTTCGATTTCTTCCATTCGAAGGACAGTTACTTCAATCTCCTGGGCTTCATGGTAGGTCGCCCGGAGCTCCTGCATCAACATGCGCTGCACGTCTTCCATGCCGTCACCCTGGAGCACGGACAGGTGGTGGGTGGTCTCCTCACCCACCTTCGCATAGTATTCGACGACCCATTCTCGGTGAGGTGTCTTGGTCTCCCACGCCACGTCTTCCCATGTCTTTGTCATGATATTACATTGGCCTTGCAGTTTATGAAACCTTTTACTTCCGGTGAGTCCCATTGCCGGAAATCGGCAATGTTTTTCCGTTTCAGCGAACATCTTCGGTCAAAACCGTAGGAAAAAATTACTTTTTACGAACAATTGAGGCCAAAGCCAACACCACGCATCCTGCCATGAGCACAGGGCCGATCATCCCAGAGGACGGTTCGGGGTCCGCCCGTTCTCGATAGGCCAGTTCAACCACACCATGGGACGCAGTGGGTCCGCCGTTGTCCAGTGTTTCTTGCGTTGATTCGTGAATCAAAACGACGCTCCAGGCATCAAGTTCCTCAAACGCCACGGAAAACGACGTTGAACAGTCGCCGTCAGCCGAGGCGCTGAGCAGGCCAAGGTTGGCCGTGATGGTGTGGTTGTCAAGGCTGCACTCCGCAAGGCCGACCACGACACGGTCGCGATGGTCAAGGCCGGGGTTCACGTAACCTTCCGGCATGGGTTTTGCGTGCTGAACGATCAGCATGGTCAGTTGTGTGCCTTCCCGTTCGGTGAGGTTTGCAGCGGCGATGCTTGCTCGGTAGCCTTCGTCCGTTTTTTCAACGGTGACGTCCACTTGGGACGTGGTTTGTCGTGCAAGTTCTTCGTTGAGGATGTCTCGCTGGACATCGGCCCAGGCGTCGTAGCCCCGACGGGCAGGACCGGCCTCCACAACAAAGGTGGGCGTTGAGGTCGATACCCCCGCCTGTACGGTTTCCAGCCGGTCGATCCGATGTTGACTCGCTTCGGGCTGAAACGCATCCTCGAGGTCGGACGGGTGAAGTGCCACCAAGGCGATGCGAGAGCCGTGACTGTCCGCCACCTGCAGCAGTTCCGGGTCGATTTCCGCACAGCTGGGGCACCACGTAGCCGTGATTTCCTCCACCAGGAGGGTCCGTCCGCCACCTTCGGTCGTGATGGGCCCGTTGAATTCCTCGGCCGGGCTTACCACCATGGCCTGCCCGCTGAAGCCACAGAGCAGGGCCGTAATGGCGAAGGTGAGCAGCAGTGTCTTGCGTTGACGCACGGTTCTGCTCCCTCCTCGTGCACCGCCAGCCGGCGGACCGCCTTGATTGCTTGCTTTGACCGTGATTTGGCAAAAGCATTCATGAAGACGAGGTTCGGGAGCCGAGATGAGGAAGCCCCCATGGCCGAGCACTGGGTTGAAAACCACAAGCGAGATGCTTGGCGGCGTCAAGCCAAGGCCAGCGGCTACCGTGCCAGGTCTGCTTTCAAACTCAAACAGATTCAGGAGCGCTTCCACATCGTGCGCGACGGCGACTTGGTCTTGGACGTTGGGTGCCACCCTGGTGGATGGGCCCAAGTGGCGGTTGAATTGGTCGGGGAAAAGGGCCGCGTGGTCGGTGTTGACCTCATGCCCTGCGCACCCGTTGAGGGCGCCGTGTTGTTGACCGGCGACATCACCGAACCCACCACCCAAGAGCGCATTCTCGCAGAGCTGGACGGAGAACTTCTCAATGTGATCGTCTCCGACATTTCGCCCGACATTACCGGAAAATGGGACATGGACCAGT
>CAXGZM010000164.1:0-3007 GCA_964014165.1 uncultured euryarchaeote
CTGAACCTTCGCCGTACATCAGGTTCGTCAACTCGTTCCAAATCCAAGCTTCTGTAACTTGGATGACCGCCAACGTGTCCGAGGGCATGGTGAGGAACCAATAGAACGCCTCAACCAGAACCAGCGCAAGCGGGATTCGACCGTACCTGAGGCCGAGTTCACCGACTTCTTTCCACGACAGGTCTCCTTCAGGACGCGTCGTGGTGGTCGCCGCCATGAAACGCCATCTCCGGTGGCTGTTGAAAAGTTCTCCCAACCCGAAACGCCACCGTCCTCGCTTCACAGCGCACAAGCGTGTGTTCAAAACATGGGAGCGTGTGCATGGTCACATGGCAGAGGCGCCAGGGGAGCAGCGACCTTCCCACCGGTTGGATGTCTTGGGGTTCCTCTGCCCGGTCCCCGTTGCAAAAACGCGTGAAACACTCGAGGGTTTGGAGGGAGGTGCCGTTTTGGAAGTCCTCGCTGACGACCCTGAAACGCTCCAAGACATGCCCATGCTGATCGGTCGTGGACCGCACCGTTTGGTTCACGTTCACGAAGAAGCAGGCGAAATTCGGTTCCTCATCCAGGTGGTGACAACCCCGTGAGCAAGGACGACGTACCCAGCATTGCATGGCTCCCCACCTCGCGGGGCGAGTTCAAAATCGAAGTCTTCCATGAGGAAGAAACCGGCTTTGACCACGTGGCCCTCACGCTGGGTGACATGAAGGGTCCCGACCCGGTTTTGATTCGAGTGCACTCCGAATGCCTCACTGGCGACGTGTTCAGCAGCACTCGGTGCGACTGCGGACCACAGCTCCATGCCGCCTTGGACGCCATCGTTGAGCGAGGATGGGGGGCATTGCTCTACCTCCGCCAGGAAGGACGTGGTATCGGTCTTCACGCAAAAATCCAGGCCTATCACCTCCAAGATGCAGGAGCCGACACGCTTGATGCAAATTTGATGCTCGGCCATCCGGCTGATGCGAGGGACTACGCCATCGCTGCGAGAATGTTGTCCGATATCGGCATTGAGCGCGTTGAATTGATGACCAACAATCCCGAAAAGGTGAATCAACTCACAAAACACGGGATCAATGTGGCGAGCAGAAGCCCGCTGATTGTGGGGGTTGGGTCAAAAAATCGAGAGTACCTGGCAACCAAGGGCGAGCGCATGGGGCATCACATCTCGGACGACGATCTGTGATGGAATCCCTGTGAAACCCTTGCAGGGAATTTGTTTATCTCCAAGAATTCTTCCTTCAGCCCATGCGGACAGCCTTGTTGCTGACGGTCATCCTGCTGTCAACATCGCTCCTGTGGCTTGTCCCCACCTCAACGGCAGAGGATCTTTCGACATCCATCACCCTTGAGGAGGTGGGCGCGTTCAAACACACCAACGAAACCTACACAACGCCGGCGGGAATTGAATACCCGGTGCTCTATGTCGGTGAAACATTCCATCTACGCGGTCAATTCGACGATGCAAATGGGGATGGCGTGGCAGACGCCTGCCTCAACGTATACGTCGATCGCGAGCATCAACCAACCGTTTGGACCACCGTACAAACCGACCAAAACGGTAGTTTTGATTGGTTCAGCGGGGACGCAGAACAGTCGTTTTCAACTTCTGGAGCCCTTGAACCCATCAACGGCTCAATGGTTGGTTTTTTCACCGTCCAGGTGGCCTACGAGCCCACCATCAACGCCACCGGAGGTTGTGAAGCAGAACCTTCTCCGAGCCTGAATGCGTCCTCCGTTGACCAAATGTTCATGCTAAAATCACGGGTTGATCTCCTCGTAGAAGGCGTCAAAGCCGTCCAACCCTCAGGTGTTGATTGCGAAGAAGGTGAGTGCTCCGGAGTTTACGCTGGAGGCCATTATGCGCTCGAACTTCGGGTGCTTCACGACCGTTTTGACATGGGTGTGGCAGACCTCAACGTGTCGTATGACGTCCACCTCAGAGACGGGAACGGCGTTGCCATCACCTCAACATACAACGCAACCACGACGACCAACAACACCGGCCATGTCCGTCTTCCACTCAACATCACCGATCAATTTTGCTGCCGTCTCGATGGAACGGGTGCGTGGGATGTAACCGTCGTTCTTTCTCCGTTTTACGTGTCATTGAATCAGGAGGAAGCCGAACTGAACGTGGAGGGTTCATGGCCTGTTAGCGTGGTTCCGTTTTTCGACCGGGACGGTGATGGTGTCCATGACGACTTTGACGGTTGCCCGGAAACGCCAGCGAATGCCCCCGTCAACAGCACAGGATGTGAAGGTGATGACGATGCTGACGGCGTCGCGAATTCAGATGATGCCTGTCCAAACACACCGGGAGACGTTGCGGTTGACGCCGACGGATGTGAGCTGGAGGAAGAAGGAGAACCTGAGACAGTCGAGGTGTTCGCGCTTGATGGCTATGAAGCACACGCATCGGATGTTTCGCTCGTGGCATTTCATCCCGAAGGTCATGAATTTGCAACCGTTTATGCCGGATTCTGTCAGGCCTCAACCTGCTACACTGAACCCACTGCCACAAGCACCCTCGGAATTTGGAACACAAGCAGCAGAGCACTGAAATTCACGAAAGACATTGACGGGCATGTGGTGAAAATGGATTGGCACCCGGAAGGCTCCAGCATCGCTCTTGTCACGAGCGACAACAACGTAGCTGTTCACAGCGCCGTTAACGGAGAGGAAATGTTCTCGTTCATGGCGGCCAGGGCCTACGCTGGCAGTCTCAAGTTCAGCCCGGATGGCACGATGTTGGCGGTCGTCTGCAGCTATGACGGTGATGATGAAGGCCGTATTGAAATCTACAACGCCACAACGGGAGCCTTTGTACAACGTGTTGGGGTTGGCATCCTCTACGACCACAACACCGAGTTTTACTCCGTTGATTGGAGTCCTGACGGCAAGCGGCTGTTGGTTGGTGGTTTTGCGAAACTGCTGGAATACAATGTTTCGGATTGGTCGCTTCTTCGAGTGATTCACAACGTCTACAGCTACGTCACGGAGGTGG
>CAXGZM010000165.1:0-2956 GCA_964014165.1 uncultured euryarchaeote
CTGGGTTGATTTCATCCATCTCGATGAGTTGCTCATAGGGCACGTTGGCTTCGGCGAGCAAGACGTTCATGTGGCCGGGCATACGACCCGCCACGGGATGAATGGCGTACTTGACCTCGGTACCAAATTTCTCGGCGATCAAATCAGCAAATTCCTTGACTTGGTGCTGACATTGCGAGACGGCCATGCCGTAGCCTGGAACGATGATGACTTTTTGTGCACCGTCAACCATCATGGCGACTTCATCGGGGTCGGAGCCGACCTTGGTACGAGTGACCTGTTCTTTGGTGCTGCCACCAAAGGATTTGAACAACACATCAGGCAGTGTTCGGTTCATGGCCTTGCACATGATGAAGGTCAAGATCAATCCAGAAGCACCGACGAGTGAACCTGCGACGATCAGGACGGGGTTGCTGATGATGAAGCCCGTAAAGGCTGCAGCGATTCCAGACAGCGAGTTGAGCAACGAAACAACCACCGGCATGTCTGCTCCACCGATGGGGAGAACCAAAACGATACCAAGCAGGCAAGAAATACCGACGATGGCCCAGAGGTAATCGGTGTTTCTCGGGTCGTTGATGGACAAGACAATCAACGCCAGGACGCTCACGGTTAGAACGACCTTCACAGGGTTCAGCCAAGACGGGCCCCACGTGGGCGTGCTGAACCACTTGCCGAAGACTTCGATGCCACCTTTGAGCTTGAACATGGCCAAGATGGAACCGGTCAGGGTCATCCAACCAACCAAAGCAGAGAGACCCGCTGCAACAACGACCACTTCAAGTTCCAATCCCGTCGGGAGCGGAAGCTCAGTGTTTTCGATGTATTTCCATGTCTCCGACAGCGCGACGAGGGCCGAGGCTGCACCACCGAAGCCGTTGAACAGCGCAACGAGTTCCGGCATTCCGGTCATTTCGACCTTGACGGCCATGATGATACCGATCACGGAGCCGACCACCAGACCGGCAATGATGAGCTCCCAGTTCATGCCTCCGGATGCGAGCTGCATGTCAACGATGGTCGTGAGGACGGCCACGAGCATGCCCATGGCGCCGTATTGGTTTCCTCGAGGCGCCGTCCGGGGATGGCCCAATTTCTTGAGACCGAAGATGAACAAAGCGGCAGAGAGCAGGTAGCCAAGGGGAATCCATGCCTCCATCTCAAGCCCTCCTGTTCTTGCCTGCAATCATGTTCAGCATCCGGTTGGTGACGGCAAATCCACCGACCACGTTGATCATGGCCAAGACCAAAGCGACGAACGCCAACAGGCCAGAAACCAACGTATCTCCACCTGCGTAGGCCACGTTGGCACCGAGCAGGGCGCCGACCACACTGATGCCGGAGATGGCGTTGGCACCGCTCATCAGGGGCGTGTGAAGCGTGGCTGGTACTTTGGTGATCAACTCAAAACCGAGGAAAATGGCGAGCATAAAGAGGGTCAAGTTTGCAATCAATGAGGCTTCGGTAATCATTCAACCACCCCCGCAAGGCGAGTTTGCTTTGGATGGATGGCGCCGTCTTTGCAAATGAGCACGCCCCCCATGCCGTTCACGTAAAAGTCGGAACCTTCGGGAGCACCGACCAAGATGTCGTCGTCATCTGAAATGACCACGTCGCCGGATTCTTTGTCAACGAGCGACGTGAAGAAGGTCGTGAGGTTGTTGGAGTAAAGCATCGATGCGGTGTTGGCCAAGGTGCCGGGAAGGTTGGAGGTACCAACGATGATGACCCCGTTCTCGGTGGTGATGACCTCTCCTTGGACGGTGTCTTCACAATTTCCTCCCACATCAGCGTTCATGTCGACGACCACAGCACCGGACTTGAAATTGGCAACGGCGGTCGAGGGGACGGTGATGGGCGCTGGACGACCGAAGATACGAGCGGTCGTCACGATGATGTCAGCGTCTGCTGCGACGCCACAAACCGTGTCGTTGACCTTCTGGATAAATTCAGGTGTGAGGGGCTTGGCGTAGCCTGATTCGTCTTCGAAGTCGTCCATGCCGTCGACTTCAATGAAACGACCACCCACCGATTCAATTTGCTCGGCGGCTGACTTGCGTACGTCCGAGGCGAACACGATGGCGCCAAGTCGCTTGGCGGTGGCGATGGCCTGGAGGCCTGCCACACCGCTGCCCATGATCACGACCTTGGCGGGACGAATGGTTCCCGCAGAGGTTGTCATCATCGGGATGCCTTTTGGGACCTGAGCCGCGCCGAGCAAGACAGCTTTGTAGCCGGCGAGGTTGTCCTGGCTGGAGTTCACGTCCATGGACTGTGCGCGAGAGAGACGACGTGGGATCATGTCCATGGAGAGGAGGGTGATGTTGGCGTCCATGCAGGCCTTGACGTATTCCGGATGACGAAACGGGTCGGAAACACACGCCAGGTTCGTACCAGCGGAGATACCATCAACGCCCGGAAAGCGAATGCAAACGATGTTCTCGCACGCCAGTGCCTGTTCTCGAGAGACGATGGTCGCGCCGGCCGCTTCGTAATCAGCGTCGTGATAATTGGCAGATTCCCCTGCACCGGACTCGATCATGACCTCAAATCCTGCCTTGGCAAGTTTCTTCATGCTTGATGGAACGATGCCAACACGGGTTTCGCCTTCGGGCTCTTTTGGGACACCAAGTTTCATGCTTTCACCTGCAGATTGCACCACCGAAAGGGTAGGTGCAATTTTGCCAATTGAAGGAGGTTTTTAGATGCCACGCCCCGCTTTGTTGCGAGGGTTCTCCCAAACTCGAGGAAACATGACCAATCACCCTTACCATTTGACTTATGGACTGAGCGCCTTAGGTGGGAAGCGAAAGGTGGAGACCATGGCGAGCGGACGACGAAAAATTGCGGTAATTGGGGCTGGAAACGTTGGTGCAACGTGCGCTTTTGTCCTCGCTCAAATGAAGGTTGCAGACATCGTTCTCCTTGACATCTACGAAGGCTTCGCCAAAGGCAA
>CAXGZM010000166.1:0-2945 GCA_964014165.1 uncultured euryarchaeote
GTTGAGAAGCCCACCTCCGTGAAGGGGGCAGACTGCTACGACCGCTACCGTGTTCGCATGGAAGAGATGCGTCAGTCCTGTCGTATGATTCTCGATGCCATTGAGAAGATTCCCGGCGGCAAGAACTCCAACTACGCCAACGGCGACGAGATGATCCTCGCCAAGGCGCCAACCCGAGCACCCGAAGGCGCCACCGGTTTCTCGCATTACGAGTGCACCCGTGGGGCCTCGCAATTCTACATCCAGGGCGGCGGCGACGGTCGCGGCAAGAACCCGTACCGCCTTTCCATTCGCTCACCGATGTTCATCACCATCCCGTACGTTGCCAAAACGATGATCGGGTACAAGGTCGCTGACATTCCGGCCATCATGGGCAGTTTCGACCCGTGCATTGGGGAGACCGACCGCTGAGGTGAAATCATGGACGACAAGTACGATTTGGTAGGGTTCTTTCTGAGCAAGGACGGCTTGCTTCGCTCCGGCATCATCGGCCTCTTGGAGGGCACGCCCCTCGAGGAGAGTGCCGGCAGCCTCTCGTTTGCCATCGCCACCTTTGCCGTGGTGAACGTCGTCTTCCTGATGCTTTTCTTCTCGCAATTCGCCATCCTCTGGATTGAACGCAAGGCGGTGGCCCGTATGCAAGACCGCTACGGTGCAACCACGGCTCTTCGCTCCCTCTGGGTCGGCGAAAACGGCGTCACAGCGGGCGAATGGTGGAACATGCTACCGTTCGGTTTGGGCAAACCCATCGGCGCCGTCAACAAATGGTTGAACAAAAACTTCGGCAACCGAGACGAAAACTTTGCCACCGTCGACCGTGTTAACAACCGCTCGTGGATGGGCAAGACCATCGTTCCCGGCTTTTTCCAAAACGTGGCTGACGGGATGAAGTTCCTGGTCAAGGAACACATGGTGCCTCAGCGAGCGGACCGACTTATTTTCGAAGTTTCGCCCTTCCTCATCGTTTCTTCCACGCTCCTCATCTTGGGCATGATTCCGCTCTCGAGCGGGATTTACGCCACCAACCCCGACCTCTCCATTCTCTACGCCATCGCCATTTTCGGTATCGCGCCGATCGGCGTTTTCTTCGCCGGCTGGTCCTCCAACAACAAATACACCCTCATCGGTGGTATCCGTTCCGCTGCTCAACTGACGGCTTACGAAATTCCACTTCTCTTGACGCTGTTGTCCGTCGCCATTCTCTCCGGGACGTTCAACATCATCGAAAGCATTCACTTCCAGCACTCCGCCGGTTCGTGGAACATCTTCTTGATGCCGTTGGGCGCTGCGCTGTTCTTGGTCACCATGATCGCTGAAGTGGAGCGCGTGCCGTTCGACATGCCGGAGGCTGAAGCCGAACTTGTCGAAGGCTGGTGGACGGAATACGGCGGCATGCGATTCGGCATGCTGTTCATGGCCGAATACATCCGCACCTACGCTGCCTGTTTCCTCTTCACGCACTTCTTCCTTGGCGGATGGCACTTGCCCTTCCACGGGACACTTGCATCGCTGCCGGTGGTCGGGGAAGCGGTTCCTTTGATTCCAGGGGCCATCGTCACGCTCATCAAATCGTGGTTGGTCTTCCTCATCGTCTTCGTTTGGGCACGCTTCGCTCTGGCACGTATCCGAACCGACCAAATTCTCGAATTCGGCTGGCGCATGCTCTTGCCGTTGTCCGTGCTGCAGGTCGTACTGGCCCTTGTCTACCGCCTGTACCTGTTCAACCCTGACGGCATGTCGGCGCAGAACGAGCCTGCTGGCGGCATGGCCTGGGATGCTTTCGGTATTCCCTTCCTCGTGCCCGTGCTCACCACGGCCTTCTGGCTGCTGGTCTTCTTCATCTACCTGAACGACGAGGACAAATCGGTCAATCAGGAACGCATGTTCCACGTCCATACGGACAAGCCCGCGGGGACGGTAATCCCGGGGCAGGAGTGAGGTGATACCATGCCAATGCATCCACACGCACAGCCCAACTTCCGAAATCTGTTCTGGTACCCGTTCAAAATCACGTTGATCACGGCCCTGCGAACCTTCCCGTTCATCGGCAAGCGCTTCGGCAAGCGACTCGGTGCCTATCACAACACCTCCCACCCCGAGTTCCTCGACGCTGGAAGTCGGGCCCGTGCAGCTTCATCGGCCGAAATGAACGACATTTCCCGTCAGGAGTTCGCCCCCGACCGGGTTACCTCCGACCTCAAACCCACGCTGTGGAAGCCACAGACGGTTCAGTACCCGTACGAGCGCCTCGAAGACATGGAGCCTTGGCTGTTCGTGCCGGGGAACTACAACGGGCGGATCGGCGTCATTTGGGAGACCTGTACGGCGTGCAAGATGTGCGTGAACATCTGTCCCAACGACTGCCTCCACATGACGACCGAACTTCGTGTCGACGTGCTCGACAACGCAGAAGGTGAGCATGCTGGCTTTGGTGCAGAACTGGAAGTCGGCAAGTTTGCCGCTGTTGAGGTTCCTGAAGTGGTGGCCGGCTTGGACACGTTCAATCACGTCACCGCCCACACCGCACCTCCCGAGGAGTGGCGCTTTGCTGAAGTCTTGGACCTCTCAGGAAGTTCCGCCACCGTCCGATGGAACGATTCGGGCGAAGAGGCCGTTGTGTCGACGTCCGAACTCTACCCTGCCGACGATCAAATCGTCTCCGGCCGCATCGACCTTGGCCGCTGCATGTTCTGCGGCCTATGCATGGAAGCGTGCGGCTTCACCTCCTTCTTCATGACCAACGAATACGACGGCATGTCCGGCTTTACTCGCCAAGACCTGTGGTTTGACGCCTCCCGCACCCGTGTGCTGCCCGGTGTCCACCAGGAAGCCGTCGACGCCGAATTGGCCAAGCGAGCTTCCAAGGAGCGCGACAAGCGAGCCAAGAAAGCCGCCAAGGAAGCCAAGGCGGCGGCCGAAGCTTCCAAACCCGTCGAGGCCGAGGT
>CAXGZM010000167.1:0-2902 GCA_964014165.1 uncultured euryarchaeote
GGGCGGGAGCGCGGTTTGGCCGTGATCGCCGGTGTCTTCCTCGCTTCGCTTGTCATCACGACGGTGCTGGCGTACGGCGTTGGGTTGTCGCAACTCTTTTTCGAAGAATCGCTCAAGAGCGAACCCTTTGACGCCAAGATCGAATACGCTCGCACGCCGGTGGAAAACGGCACGGGCTGGTCCAACAACACCACGACCATGACCGGCGTGTGCGATGAATTGCTGACCGAATTCTCGGACGAATTCAACGATTGCACCCTCGTGCTCGGTCGGCAAGGCATTCACAGCGGCGGCTTCTTCAATTTCGAATTCGTTGTGGCACAACCCCTTGAGATGCGGACCATCGTGGACGACGAAAACCCGTACTGGACCAACGTGACCTTCGACTACCCCGAGGCAGCCGATGCCGGTCCGCCCATCTCTGACAAGCGCGCCATTCGCTTCCTCGGTCCAGAAGCCTTTGACGGCGAGTTGGCCAACCGCTTGAGCGAGAACATCATCGCCGGCCTGGGTGAATGGCCAACCCCGGAAAACATGACCGAGAAGCAAGGCATCATTCTCCCATCAACCATCGCCAGCGAGGCCCAAGCCAGCGTCGGCGACACGCTGGAGTCGGTTACCTTCGTGTACGTGGTTGACGAGTCCACGATTTTCGAGGGAACGGTCACGGAGGACAACTGCGCCGGTGAAATCACGGTTGAGAACAACGAAATGATGTACTGCCGCATGCCGATGACCGTGAAAAACCTCACCGTGATGGGCATCTACGAACCGTGGCCCTTTGGCAACCCAACGCTGCCGTTCAATCCCATTTTCTCCACCTGGACCGTGATGGAAGAAGCGCAGCGAGCGACGCTGATGGACAACGATCACATGTACCTCGGCGTAACCATCGACCGCGGTGAACTGCCCACTTCGTCGACCGCAGATGCAGCCGAGTGGCTTGAGAATTTGGGCACGCAGGTGCAGGACGGTTCCTACACCGACGAAGAGGTCGAGCTGTACTACACGGACATCATCAGCGGGACCATTTTGTTCCTCAACATCTTCCTCGGTTTGATTCAGATTTTCGATTACATCATCATGATTCCCATCGTGTTCCTCTCCATTTCCGTGCTGATTTACGGGCTTGTGCTCTCCCTCGAGCAACGCCGTCGGGAGGTCAGCATTCACCGGGTCATCGGCGCCGACGGTCAGCGCCTGCAGGGCATGGTGCTGCTGGAACTCTTCGTCATGTCCTCGGTGGCGTGGCTCGTTGGCTACTTGCTGGCGCTTCTGGCCGTGCCGATTGTCCTTTCAGCGGTCGGGTTCATGGAATTCCGAACCGGCGACTTTGACGTCAACCCGACCTTGAGCGTCGGTTCCACGCTCTTCACCGCCATCACCACCCTCGGGCTGGCGTTGCTCTTCGGACGCAGCCGTGCGCGCCAGTTCATTGAACTCGAAATCGAGGAAGGCGTTCGCAAGACTACGGCCGCCGCCGAGCCCAAGCGCTGGCTCCACTGGCTGGCCTTCCTGTTTGGCATGCTCGCCGTGGGCGATACCTGGCTCGAGGCCAACGGGAGCGAGGACGGTCTGGTTTCCAACTTCTTCATCGAAGGCCTCATCGGCATCATCGGACCCTTTGCGTTGTGGATCGGCGGTGCGCTGCTGCTCGGTCGTATCGGTGCCAAAGGCCCGCAAATCATGCAGGTGCTCTTCGGGCGCACGCCGCTGCTCAAGGACGTGAAGCGCGGCCTCAAGGGCTCGGGATCCGCCGAATCGGTGAATCGGTTAGCCGTTATCATGCTCCTGACGCTCTCCATCGTGACGTTGGCCGCCGTTCAAGGGTACACGGGGACGCTGGTGGACGAAAAAACGGTGGACGCCACGGTCGGCTCTGACCTTCAGGTCACCTTCGAGGCGCCGCTCAACGAAACCGCAGCGTTGGCACTGCTCAGCGAGTTTACGGACGCCAAAACCACGCCGGTGGCCACGAGCGTACCCGAATTGACGCTCACCGACCAAAACGGCGGCGATGCGCTGCAGGCCTACGTGCTGCTCAACGGCAACGAAGACGTGCTCAAATGGAGTGAACAGGCTCTGCCGGGTGAAGACATCAACGCTGCCATGGCTGCCTACGCCAGCGGCGGGTTCAGCGCAGGTCCCGATGCAGCCTACTCGCTTGACCTACCCGGTTCCGACCGCGGCGGTGATGAAAACCAACTCGACGACGTGCTGCTTCAGTCCAGCGATGACAAATCCGAGACCATTACCTTCGTTTGGGAGGAGGTTGTGTTCAATTTCACCACGGGTGGCACGGAGCAGCCGGATTTGGAGACACTGTTCTTTGCGTACACGCTCTTGATGGACAGCGACTGGTCCGACGTCAACTTGGCTTCCCAGGACCTTTCGGGGCGCGACATCAGCCGCATTGACCTCTCCGGCAGCAACCTCTCCAATGCCAATTTGGCGGGCGTGAACCTCAGTGAATCCATTCTTGTGGACGCCAACCTCACGGGCGCTGACCTTCGCGGAGCCAACCTGCAACACACGGTGCTGGTGAACTTCATGAGCGGTTCGCTGGAGGGTGCCGACCTGACCGACGCCAACCTGGAAGGCATGTTCGGCTTCTTCGACCTGTCCGGCGCCACGCTTACGAACGCCACGTGCCCGGACGGTTCCTCGGCCGATGAAACCGGCTGTGTGTCCGGACCCTCGCAAATTCCGCCCCCGCTGGCCTCGGATTTGTTTTTCGTCGATACGACCGTTCGCATCGTGTCCACGCCCTACACGACGGACATGCACTACATGGGCGTCCACGAGTACATCCCCGGCGTGAGTTCCGCTACGATTTCCTCCGCCCTTATCATCGGTGAAGACTCGTGGGTTTCGCTCGTTGGACAGGAGCGAGCCAGCGATT
>CAXGZM010000168.1:0-2824 GCA_964014165.1 uncultured euryarchaeote
CACGCCATCACGCCTTTGGCCGACGGGGACGATGAAATCCTCCGACTCTTTGCTGTCTATGCGCCCGACGTTGGAGGGTTGTTGTCGGCGACACCTGAGGGAATGGTCGAAAAAACGGGGTGTTCCCCGGACCTCGCAGGTCGGGCCGTGGCAGTTTTGCACCGAGGCATCAAGAGCCAATGAGTCGGACACGCGTTCGAAGTTGCGCCAAACGGTCAGGGTAGAAACCAAGCGCAAACGCAACGACTTCAGCGAGATGACAAACCGGGACAGTCGTCCGCTTTCCGGACACGCGGCCTGCTTTGGACTGATAGGAATCAAGGTTGATGTGCGATACCGTACAGGCACTCACGATCAGGTCGGCTCCGGATTGGATGGCGTCGGAAAGGACGGCGGCCGTCATCGCCAAGGACGAATCTTCGAGGGTGAGCATGGACGTTGAGCCCACGCTCATGCATTTTGAGTCGTAGTCCACCGGGTGCCCACCCAAGGCTTCGATGAGTTGCTCCATGTAGGTCGGCATGAACGGGTCATCGCCAGCGCATGCACCGTCGCGTTGCATGTCGGGGCCGTAATAGGCAGCGATGTTCATCTTGAGCGGGTTTTTGACGGCGTCGCGTACTTTGTCCAGACCGATTTCTTCCACGAGGTAGTGGAGAAGGTGCCATGATTGGGATTCGCCGCCGAATTCAACCTTGGACGTCCGTGCGACGAGGTTGTTGACGGTGCTGGCGTAAACGGGATCGCGCTCCATGTCTTCAGCTGTGTTGCACATGATGGCATGGCTGGTTGCACACGTGGTCATGATGTCAAGGCCCTTGGCCTCTGCAAGAGCAAGATTACGAGCCACGAGGGCGTCCTGCAATTTCGGCGTGGCCTGCTTGATGACGTTGCCACCGTCGCTGCTCGCACGGGGCAACTCAACCAGTTGAATGTTGAGAGCCTTGCACAGCGGCTGAATGCAATCCTCCACTTCGTAAGCACCGGCTCGAGCCACGTTTCCGGGGTAGTATGCAATCTTCGCCATGACCCCACCTCAGAATCGCTGGTCAATTTCGTTGAACAGGCTGACCACCTCGTGGTAGTTCTCTACCCTGCTGTTGAACATCTTCGGAATGCGACCGAGACCTGCAGGTGGCACCAAGAGGGACTGCAGCCCACGAATGGGTGGTCCACCGTTTCGGGTGAAAGCGAGGGCCATTCGAGCTGAAACGCCGCTGAAGACGTTGCTCACGAGGCCGAGGGGACCCAACACTTGTCGGTAGAGGGTGGTTTCGTTGACGTTGCCGGACCATTTCACGCTGCGGCCGTACCACTTGACAAGTCGACCGGATTTACCGCCGTAGCGAGACTGGTTGAGGAGGGCCCCGCGTGCTTCGTTCAGGGACCGAGCTGCGAGGCGTCCGTCTTCACCGTAGCGAATCAGGCTTGCATGATCGGCCTCCGACCAGACCCCGTCCTTCTCTTGGAGGGAAGTCATGATGCTCTTGCGCTGCTTCTCCGAGGTTCGCGGGTCAAGCACACGAAGCCACTGCTGGAAGTGGACACCAGGGCCTTCGTAGTGCTGGTCGTGGGGCAGCGTGTCCGACATGGCTTGGATAAGTTGGAAGGAGAGCACGTCACCGGCCTGGTGAAGGGCTGTAGCTGCGGCGGAGTCCATGGTGCCCATGGCTTGACCGGAGGGAAGATGTTCGCCCTCACGAGGGTCGGTGCGCATCCAGGGCTCGGCACGGCTGCGGTGGCCTTCGTAGCGTGAGGTATCAACGACCAAATCACGAACCACGGGGTGGCCGGGCAGCGGCTCAATGCGGACCCGTCCACCGTCGTTGGTCAACTCGCTGATTTGCGCACAGTCTGAAAGAACGATGCGCCCGTTGACGCGTACTCCGGTGGTGGGGGTACCCGCTGAACCACCTCGGCGGAAGGCGAGGCTGCCGTCTACATCACGCTGCATGGTGATGAGGAGGTCCTGAACGGTAGCGTGGCCGGGAACGGCGCAGGTCAGCGTGTCCCATCCGGATTCACCGGCCTCGGGGCAGTACCGGAAGATTTCGAGGGTGATGGTGAGATCTGCTTTCTCAATGATACCTGGAGCAAAGTCGCCTTCAACGACATCGTCGTCGTCGCCGGCGCCGTACGCCTTCATCTCCTCAAGGAGTTCAACCTGCAAGGTGCCGGATTCATCAACGCACGCCAGCATGGGGAGGGCTTCCTCAACCCAAAGCTTCCAGGGCGGTTCGAAATCAACGTCGCACTCCTGGATGGGATAAGCTTCGGTTCCACCCAAAGCGGCGAGTTTGTTGTTCCAGTCGTGGCCTGCCTTGCAAAATTCGTCGTAGGACGTGTCGCCGATGGCACACACGGAGAAATGAACGCTGCCGAGGGCAGGTCCGTTGGCGTTGATGGCGTTCCACATGGCATCGGCGTTATCGGGCATCTCGCCCTCACCCCACGTGGACGTGATGATCATCACGCGCTTCATGGTCGCCAAGCGAGCCGGGTCCAAGCCGTCCATGTCAACGATGTTGGGTTCGAGACCGTAGTTTGACGCGAGTTTGGCCGTCTTTTCGGCCAGTCCGGCAGCATTACCGGTTTGGGAGCCGAACAAAATATTCAGCGAGCGATCCCCGGCAAAGACAGCACCGAGGGCCTCGGAAACACCTGCGGCTGGGGCGACAGCAGCGACGGTTGCGGCTGCTTCGACCTCAACAGGAGCTGCTTCAACAACGGCTTCTTCGGCACCGTCAGAAACGAGTTCAAATTTGATGACTTCAACCGGACAGGCCTCGGCAGCTTCGATGATGATGTCGCCGAGTTCGGCACC
>CAXGZM010000169.1:0-2816 GCA_964014165.1 uncultured euryarchaeote
AGTCTCGACCCAGGTAGGCCACGTCGCTGCCCATTTCCTCGAAGAGGGTAAAGGCCGCCGTTGTGGTGTCACCGAGGTTCATGGTGCCCTCGTTGACGTGGGAGAAGACCATCTCCTGGTCAAGGTAGTCCACACAGCCAGGATAGTAGCCGATGTTGGAGGTGATGGGGTAGTCCTCGGTGGCGATGAAGTCAGCGTCGGCTGCTTCTTCGGCCTCGGCGTTCAGCACGGCTTGAAGCACGGTGTGGGGAATCTCAGCCTGTGGACCGCCCACGATGAGCGAGCGACGGATGTCCACGTAGGAGTCGTAGTTCACGAGTTGCGGGCAAGCGTTCGTACATGCCGTACAGGTCAAACACGAGTAAAGCGGGACACCGTCGTCCTCGTTGTTCCACGAATTGTAGATGATGTTGAGCTTGTCTCCACCGTTGAACAGACGGACAGGACAGGCATCGTCGCACAAGTCGCAGCCGTAGCACTTGTTCATCTCGAACTCGTAGCCACGGGCCATGTAGCGGAGCAAGACGAAAACCAGGGCACCAAAGGTGACACAGGGGATGAACATGGCGTAGGTCAACTTGGCGTCAAGCGACTTGGGGTTTTGGTGGTAGGTCGGGTTTTCGATGTACGAAAAAGCCGAACCGCCCAACGCCCTCTCTTCTGAGTTGCTCAGGTTGACCGTGTGGCCCGCAAGGCCAGCGGGGGCGTTCTCGTCCCAAATCAGCAGAGGCTGGTAGCTGGCGATGGTGAATGCCGTTTCGGTCGTGATGCTGTCGTTAAGCGCCAAGGCCCCGCTGACGACCACGTCGTAGGTGTAGTCGTAGGTGCCGGTCGCCAACTCCACGGTGGCGCCCTCGCAATTAGCGAAGGACACGACTTCCTTGCCGCTGGCGTCGGTGACGGTCAGCGTGGTGGCCACCATGGTTTGGGTGGACACGCCGTTGATCTTTCGCTCGCTGGAGCGGAATTCACACGCCAGATCGGTCGTGATGCCGTCGGCCGTGACCTCTTCAGGGTGGCCTTCTGGGAAATGCGTGGTGTCTTCGGTGATCATGAACGAACCGCTGGTGGTGAAGCCTTCGCCGCCGTTGAACGTGGTGCCACCGGCTGCTGCGTTTTTGCCGCTGACCGGGTCTTGATGACCGTTGGCATCGTTGAAGTCGATGATGATGTACCGGGCCGGCTGGTAGATGTTCCAATTCAACCAGGCCGATGTCGGCACCACACCGCTCTCCGACCAACCGCGGTCGTCGGTGAATTCGTTCACGTCGTGAACGTGCACGTCACTGGGTTGCGTGCGCATGGCCTCGAGTTCGCCGTAGTCCTTGATGGTCAACAGGCCCTTGGCGTCCCAGAACCCTTTGTCATAGGTGTCGAAAGTTGCCACGGTGGCTGCCGAGGAAAGGATGAGGGCACCAACGAGCAGCTGACGGCTCTTGGCCACGGTGAAGCCCGTGCCCCACGCCTTGATGAGCAAGCCGCGTCCGATGAAGTAGACACAGATCCACATCAGAACACCGGTCATCACCCACGGTATCGCGTTGAACACTTCCGCTATCCACGGTTCTCTGGTTCCGCACAACAAATCACCGTGCGAGTCCAACTTGCAGTAGTCGGAACGATTCTTCCCGTACAGTTCCAAGAAGATGTTGATGGAGAACACCGAGATGAACCAAATGTGTGCCAAATACACGGCACCGGCCGCAGCGAACCACGGATCTTCGACGGGGCGCTTCTCACGGCCGCCGAGGAACGGTGGCAGGGCGAGGATGCCCACGGGAATGCCGGTCAGGGCAGCGCCCCACCAAGCAGCGTTCCAGGGAAACATCGGTTGTCCGACGATATCGCCAACGAATCCGGTCGGCACCACAAACTGCGGGAGGTACTCGCCCCATCGCAGATAGCCGTAGGAAAACAGCACGTACCAGTCAGGGAACACGAACCCGGCTTGGGCGTAGGGGTCGGCTGCACCGTGAAGTGGCGGTGGAATCAGCCAGGCGTAGAACAGCAGAATCGAGAGCATAGAGGCGAAGATGATGCTGTCGCGCAGCACTTCGTGCGGCCAAAATCCGTGGCCCGTTCGCGTTCGCTTTCGCTTCTCCTCTGCTTTCTGAAGGTTTTCTTTTTCCTCCATGTACATGGAGGCGACTCTTCCAAAGTTGTCAATCAGTCCCATATTTTTCCCTCCGTATCAATGCGGCTCCGCAATACCTTGTACCCAAACGATGAACAAGTGAATGATGATGAGCGTCGTGACGATCACCGGCAGGATGAACACGTGAATGAAGTACATTCGAGTGACGGTCAGCGGCGTGAGCTCTGAACCTGCAAAGAGCAGCGTTGCGATGTATTTGCCAACCAACGGGCTGGAGTTGGCGAGGTTGATGCCGATGATGGCCGCACCGTAGGCCAAACTGTCCCACGGCAACAGGTAGCCAGAATAACCGAACACGATGGTCAGGGCCATGAGGGCCACACCGATGAGCCAGTTGAGCTCACGTGGGTTGCGGTAGGCACCCGTGAAGTAAACGCGGCACATGTGCAAAAACACGCTGGCGACCATGAAGTGGGTCGTCCAGTGGTGAACGGCACGCAGGATGTAGCCGAACGGCAGTTGGGTCATGATGTACTGCATGCTCGCATAGGCAGGAGAAGGATCGCCTTCGCCGCCGGGCACGTAGTAGATGCCGAGGACCGTTCCCGTGATGACGAGGATGATGAACGAGAGGAACGAGATGCCACCGAGGCAGTAAAGAGGATACCAGTACCAGATCTGTCTCTTATACACATCTGACGCTGCCGACGAGGTATAGGGT
>CAXGZM010000170.1:0-2810 GCA_964014165.1 uncultured euryarchaeote
ACGGTCAAGTGCGAAGCGAACAGCCTCTGCTACGGTCGGCACTGCAACGAAACCACCATGGCCGTTGTTGAACGGTTGGGACTGACACCGGACCAATGGTCGCTGAGCTACCAAAGTCGACTCGGGCCCGTGAAGTGGCTTGAACCCTCCACGACACAGATGGTCGAAGCCCTGGTGAAAAAGGGCGTCAAGAAACTCGCCATCGTTGCCCCTGCGTTCCTTGCAGACGGGTTGGAAACATTGGAAGAACTGGACATCGGCATCCGTGAGGAGTTCTTGGAACACGGCGGCACGGAGTTGAAAGTCATCAACTGCCTCAACGACGACGAACAGTGGATTCGAGGACTTGAACAGCTCATCGCCAAAGAATTCCACCACGCTGTGGCTTAGAACTGGTCCGCGATTCGCTCTGCCTCGGCAACCACGTGCGTCACGGAGACGCCGCTGAAACACCAACCCGCTCTCGTGAACTCGTTGGAGACATCGGCCAGCGAAGCCATGTAGCCCGGAGGGTAGGACGGAATGCTCCGCCTGCCGATGTGCTCGAACAACACGGGTTCCTCGGGACACAACAAGTCCCGAAGAGCCGCTTTCACCGCACCGTGATCTTCCCCTCGACCGGTTGGCGCCATGATGCGAAACAGGCGGTGGTCTTCCGGCGCTCTCGGGCTTCCGTGGACGTCGCTCTCGTGCAAGATGCCGCTTACCGGGCACGAGGAATCCGGTACGAGGGTCCCGTAGCCCACGGGTACGGCGGCCGCCTGCTGGTTGGTGTAGCCGACAGCGTAAACATTCAGTTCGGTATGCTGCTCGGCCGGACGGCCCAGTGGAGCGCACCAGACAACGGAGGAGAGGGGCAGGCCCCGAGACGTTGCGACTTCGTCAGGAGAGAGGCTTCCCGCCTCCAGCGTGATGGAGACGTTGTCCATGGCCTCAAGTTGGTCCACCAGCCGTGCGATGAGCGTCTCCATGCCGCCCTCAAAGGAAGCCGTTGCGCCTTTCTCGGGGGTGAAGAGCGGATAGGTGGCGTTCATGTGCTTCTTCACGGCCTTCCATTTGACCGGCGGTTCAGGGCCAAAACGTGTCATGGACGGCATCAAGAAATCAGCGTCAACGTGAGCCGCAACGTCGTTGACGATGCCGAGCGTCATCGCGTCGTTGACCGGTGGAAGGGGCATGGCCTCCGCCACGGAGCGGCCACCGCCTCGTGCGCTGCGAAGTCCGCGCCATACCTTGAGCGGCCCGCCCGTTAACACGAGCCACGGTGAGAGTTTTCGCCGACGCCCCCCGGTCGAAACCCAACGAGAACCGGCGGCGCTGTTTGAGGCGGTAAAGCGGTCACCCAAGCCAAGGTCGTCCACCAGCCGCCAGAACGCTGGATGGGCACGGGTGGCGTTCACCGCCACATCGCAGACCCACTCGTCTCGGGTCCAGGTCTCGATGACGCCGCCCATTCGGTCGGTTTTCTCAATGAGTTCAACGTGAATGTCGGGGCGTTTTGAGGCGATGCGGTAGGCGATGGTGAGTCCCGAGAGGCCTGCACCGACCACGCAGACGGTGGTTGAACGACCGAGATTTTCAGCGACACAAAGCGGTCGCCGCAGTTCGTCACCGTACCGAACCCAGTCGTCCAACGTGGCCACAGAATCACCGTTCCAACCAGTCCACGGGCTCCCGAAGCACCTCGAGCAGCGCCGCTTCATCCGAACCCGGCTCCACTTCGTGACAGTATTCCCAACGGGAGGTCAGCGGAAGCGACATCAGGATGCTCTCAATGCGCCCGTTGGTGGTCAATCCAAACTTTGTGCCACGGTCGTACACGAGGTTGAACTCAACGTAGCGGCCGCGACGAAGTTGCTGCCATGCCTTTTGCTCAGGTGTGAACGGCATGCCCTTTCTTCGTTCGAGAATCGGCAGGTAAGCCTCCAGGAATTGGGAGGCGCAATCTTCGACGAACGCAAAACAGGATTCCTTTGAATCGGCTCGAAGGTCGTCAAAAAACACCCCACCGACACCTCGGCGTTCCCCTCGGTGCGGGATGTGAAAGTACGTGTCGCACCATGCTTTGTATGCACTGTAGTCGGCCACCGCATGACGATCGCAAGCGGCCTTGTGCACGGCGTGAAAGTGAACGGCGTCTTCCTCAAACAAATACGAGGGTGTCAAATCTGCACCGCCGCCAAACCACCAGCTTCCCTCGACCTCCCCGTCGCCCCGCTCGAAGTAGCGGTAGTTGGCGTGCACCGTGGGGGCCATTGGGTTGTGAGGATGAAGCACCAAACTCAAGCCCGTTGCGAAAAAATCGAGGTCTTCACCGGCCAAATCATGGCCGCCTCCCATCTTGGCTGCTGCTTCGGGGCTGAGGGTCCCGTGAACAACGCTGACGTTCACACCGGCTTTCTCGAAGACCTGCCCCTCGGAGAACACACGGCTTCGACCGCCACCGCCTTCTTCCCTCGTCCATGAATCTTCACGATAGGCGGTACCGTCGTGGGCAGCGATGGCGTCACAGATGGTATCTTGGAGGCGATGCACCATGTCAACCATGGTTTGCCTCATGCGCCTTCACCCGTGATCAACCGCAGAACAGCTTCCACACAGTCAATTTGTGCACCGGGAGCGAAACCGTGGCCCAGGTTGAAGATGTGCCCGGGAGCGTCGCCGGCCTGGTCCAACACGCGCTGGGCCGCCACCTTGGCTGCTTCGGGGGTGCCGTGCATGCGAGAAGGGTCGAGGTTGCCCTGGAAAGCAAAACGGTCGCCGTGTGCAGTCCGGTTGGCACGGAGATCATCCCGCCAGTCCAGGGACAA
>CAXGZM010000171.1:0-2808 GCA_964014165.1 uncultured euryarchaeote
TCCATCTGTATCTCGGCTTTCTTGCTCGAGCCCTTGGGCGCTTGTGCAACTTGAACCAGTTGCCGCCCGGTGGTCGTTCGCATCATGGAAAGGTCAACTTTCGAGCCTTGCGGACGCGCCACATCGACGGCGCCACGCTTTTTCATGGCCTTCTTGACCTTCTCCTCGCGCTTTCTGCGCTCCTTCTCTTTTCGCTCGAGAAGTTTCCGCTCCTTCTTGGTGAGTGCGACGGGCACGACCGGTTCGTCATCATCCCATGTGTCCCAGTCGTCATCTTCGTCCTCTGCTGGAGTGACGTGCGTCGGTTCTGCGTCCACGTCGTCCCAATCGTCGTCTTGAATGGCATCGGAGGGTTGCTCATCGGGTTGGTCGAGCAGTGTTTGGGCCTCCTCGGACGTGGCCTCAACGGACAGGGCGTCGCCGTCGGTCTCCTCGGCCACCTCATGAACGCGCTTGCGGAAACGATCGAACAATCCCATGGCCATGCCTCAGTCGTCAAGTGTCAAATCGCCGCCAAACATGCTGCGGCGGCGTCCGCGCCGAGGTCCTGGTTCTTCTGCTGAAGGGTCGGACTCCGGCGTGGCCTCCACTGAGGTTGGTTGAGATGGCGTGGAAGGTGGTGAGGCGGGCTGTTTCATCTGCTCGGCCAGCTGATTGAAGGTCTGTGCGGCTTTAGCGAGCGAGGATTCGGTCAAATCAGACTGTTCTTTCAGTTCTCCCCGGAGGTGTTGAATGTCGGCTTGACGCTGTTGGGTGATGGTACGAACATCGCTCCAGGGGCGTTCTCCAAACACACCGGTGCCCAAGTCGACCAGCGCAGTCCCCTCGGCTTCACCATCATGGCGGTAGGGCAAACTCACGCCCGATCCAATGGGGAGGTGCGTCGAAATGGTTCGTCCGTCTTCGTGCGACAGGAGGGTGTCAAGCACAGCATCGGTGATGGCGTGCTCGGCGAGCACGGCGTCGACCTGCTCGATGCGGAGATTGATCTCATCCAACCGCTTCCGGAGGCTTTCAACCTCTTGGGCCAAACCTTGGAGTTGGGCGCGGTCAACCATGTCGTTCAACACTCGGAGTTGCTTGGGGTTGAAGAAGCCCGCGATGAAAGGGTGTGCGGTTGTGAACCCGGTATCACGCCCGTGACTTGCATTTATCTGCGTTGATATCATCGTAGCACACGGTGACATACCGTGAATGACCATTGCAGCCCAACGTACGGGAAGGTGGACGATGTTCTTGAAATTCTTACAAAATCAAAATCACTTCACATCCTCATGGTGCTGGATCGATCGCGCGGGCCGCTTCGTTTCACGCAGTTGAAAGAACAGGTGAGTGCCTCCTCAACAACGGTCGCTCGGCGGATCAAGGAATTGGAGGCTCACGGTTTGATCGTTCGTTCCATGAACCCCGCCATGCCTCAGTCAAACCTCTATGCGCTGTCGGAAGTTGGAAAGAAGCTCAGCCCTGTCATGCAGTCGTTGTACGAGTGGGCAGAGGGGTGGACGGTCTCACCCTGACCCCACCGAACGGTCGGCGTTGTGCCCGTTCACTCTTCTTCTGCGGTCGCCGTGATGCGCCCGCCCTGGGCAGCGATTTCTTCGCGGAAATGGTGGAGAACAACCGGTTCAGTGGAGGTGCGAGGGTCGATTTCACTCACGCTTTCAATCTTCACGGCGCGGCGCATGATGCGGTGGCGTGAGCCGAGGGTGGAGTACACCTTTTCGGTTGCAGCATCAGCATCTGCTGCAGGGATGTCGTAGGAGAAGTGCTGGCGCTGGCTGCCAAACGGGGCGATTCCTGAGACTCGATAGGCCTTCATCGGGGCCTCCGACCTGCCATCCATCCTTAAACGCGCTGGCGCGGGGATGCACCGTCGGGAACAGGTTAAGGAGGAACAGGCGCGTGGTTTTACCATGCGTGGAGCGATTTGGGCGATGGTGTTGCTCCTCGCACCGTTGGCTTCTGGATTGGGCCTTCACCCCCTGCCCGACGATACCGCTGACGGGCGTGAAGCCTTGCTCGTGCTGGACGACGGGGTCTGGACCTCCGAGCGATGGGCAATGTTGGAAGAAGAGGGGGTCCAGCCGCTTCGAAGCGTGCGCTCCGATGCACTGCTCGTATGGTTGAATGCCGCAGACAATGCACAGCGATGGGGGGCCGGAATCAGCGTTGAGGTGCCCGAGCCTGCCGAACTTCGACTTGGGCTGGATTCTTCGGGCGAATCCGGAGACTACCGAGTTCTCCTCGAACCGCGCCTCCCGGACAGCGGTGTGGAAGCAGTCCAATCTCGCCTGAATCAACTCGGCCTGCCCGTCGTGTCGTCGTCGTTGGACGTTGCGGGAAACCTTCCGGGCTCGTTCACGGTGTCCTCACCGAGCCTCGAGGTTCTCAGGCCCGTTTTGGACATCGACGGCGTCCTTTGGGTGGAACCCGTCCTCGCAACCCACGCCAGAAACGGGGAAGCCGCCGCGCTCTTGCAGGACGGCATGTTCAACAGCCACCCCTACTGGACCTTGGGGTTGAACGCCTCGGGCATCGTTGTTGGGGTAGCAGACAGCGGGATCGATGCCGACCACGCCTGTTTCCGAAACGCGACCACGCCGACCAGCGCGCATGCTGAAGCGGCTGCCGCCCACCCTGCTGTTGGCCAGTTTGGCGAACATCATCGAAAAATTCTCCATCTCAACGCGAGCATCGACGGCAACGATACGCCGGGACAAAGCGATTATCGGCACGGAACGCACGTGATTGGGTCGCTTGCTTGTCATGACGTTCACGCCTACCGACAGGATGTTGAGCCAAGTAGCG
>CAXGZM010000172.1:0-2777 GCA_964014165.1 uncultured euryarchaeote
TTGTAAGCATGGTCAAGGTGACCGTCTCGGGCCATCCGGGCAGCGGCACCAGTACGCTGGTCACCGGATTGATGGCTCGGTTTGGATGGACCAGCCTCAACGGCGGTGATGTGTTTCGTGAGGAAGCAAAACGGCGGGACATGTCGTTGGAAGCCTTTGGGGAACTGTGCAAAAAAGAACTGGACGTGGACCGGTCCCTCGACGAACTTCTTCGCCAGCGCATGCAAGGCCCGGACGCCGCCACCATCGTCGAGTCTCGACTGGCGGGCTGGTGGGCCCACCGCCTCGAGCTTCCCTGTCTCCGTCTTTGGCTGGACGTGAGCGATGAGGAGCGTGCTCGTCGTGTCTCCCAGCGGGAGGGTCTTGATTTTGAAGAGGCGCTCGAAGCCAACCGTGCACGAGCAGCCGTTGACGGTGAGCGGTTCATGCTCCTCTACGGTTTAACACCCGAAGACCCGGAACCGTACACGCACGTGTTGGATGCCACGTCCCTCAATGCAAATCA
Organism: uncultured euryarchaeote; assembly: GCA_964014165.1. Classification (GTDB taxonomy): domain Archaea; phylum Thermoplasmatota; class Poseidoniia; order Poseidoniales; family Poseidoniaceae; genus Poseidonia. The sequence continues at coordinate 506 of CAXGZM010000172.1, forward strand.
AATACTGGACCATGTCGTCGCCTTATTGGAGGAAGCAACATGACCGTTCACGTTCTCGATGAATCACCCAAAACGGACGCTGCGTTTGGCACCTCGCCGGACGACCGAACGTTGGAGCAACGCTTGGCCTCAGGGTTCATCCTCGTGGACAAACCAGCAGGCCCGACCTCCCATCAACTGGCCGCTTGGGCACGCGACCTTCTCGGGCTCGATCGGCTCGGCCACGGTGGGACCCTCGATCCGTTTGCTACCGGCGTGTTACCCTTGATGACGGGCCGATGCATGAAAATCACCAACAAGATCCTCAAGCATCAAAAGACCTACATTGCGGTTTTCCGTTTCCGCACCATGCCTGAAATCAACGATCTCAAAGCAACCATGGCGACCATGACCGGCCGAATTTACAACGTCCCTCCTGAGGTTTCAGCGGTGAAGGTACAGGTTCGGACCCGCACGATTCACGCCTTCGAACTCTTGGACACGGACGGGCAAGATGCTGTGGCCCGCATCACCTGCGATGCTGGCACCTACATCCGTACCATGGCGCGTGATATGGGGCTCTTGCTCAACACACCCGTGTCGCTGAAAGAATTGCGAAGAGAGAATTCCGGTATGTTCGACCTGAACGACTGCATCACGATGGACCAGTTGGCTGACGCCGTCTGGTTGTGGAAGGAGTGCGGTCAAGCCGAGGCGCTCAACGCCATCGTCCATCCCATCGAGAAACTGCTCGTCGATGTTCCGCGCTGCACCGTCAAAGACAGTGCCGTTGCCGCTCTTTCCTACGGTGCACCGTTGCTCCGTCCCGGTTTGGTGTCCATCCCGGCCGGATTGAAAAAGGGAACAGAACTGCTGGTGACCTCGCTCAAAGAGGAAGCCGTCGGCTTTGTCAAACTCAAGGCGGATTCCGATGACATTCCAGCCATGGAATCCGGCGAACTCGCCCGGCCCAGCATGGTCCTCATGGACACCGAGGTTTACCCTCGGCGTTGGGCGACGTCGTCGTGAGTTTCAAGCTTCGATGTATTCTTCGTAGATGTATTCGTCCGTTTCAATGCGGATTTTCAATTGAGACATGGTTCCCACTCCCGCTTTGTCAACCGAAGTTGAACGGCCCCCACGACCTCAAAGCAAGCCGCCCTTCCACGTTTTGGTTATGAAGTTTGAGGGCTCATTCCGCGTTATCCGACACGCAGAGGGCGTTCGGGTCCGAGCGTAGGTTCACTCAATTTTCTTGATCTTTGGCGGCATGAAGAACACGATCAAACCGAGTATTCCCACAGCAAGCACCACGATAGCGATGGAGGCTGTTTGTGCAGCGAGACCGCTTTGCGAATCATCGCTTTCTCCGTCCGTGCGCTCGTTGATGGCCACCAATTCCTCGATCTCGTTGTTCGTCTCGTCACCCTCGGGGATCTCCAAGCCTCGGTCAACAACCGCACTGAACCGCAGCACACGTGCGTCGTCCGGAACTTGCCAGTCGCACATCACGGATTGCAATTCTCCGGGTTGAATGATGGCGATGGTTTGGACGTCGATCAGCTGCTGGTCGGTTTGACAGCGGACGGACACCATGGTTGCATCAGCCTGGCCTTGATTTCGAACCAAGACACGCATGCTGATGATATCCCCCTGCGTGATGTCCTCGGTCCCGAAGTCAATGGATTCGATCGTAAGGTCGGGCAGGGCCATGACCTCGAGGTCAATCTCCCGTTCCGTGCAGGTGGATTGATCGCACACCGAGAGCAACACCGTGTGAAAACCAACCGTGGGCGGTGTGACCTTCACGACACCGCTCGCCAGGTCCACCGTGGCCCAGGAACGATTGGTCGATGCGGTGAGAAGACCGGGAGAGTCAATGTCGCTCCACGTCATGTTGATGGCGGTCTCGATGTCGTGTTCAACGGGAATGATCGGTGGAAATTCAGCGATCACAGGCGGGTCGTCGACGGGTGCAACGTCAACCGTGAACGTTTGACTCCACGTGTTGCCCGCAGGGTCGCTCACCGTGATGCCGATGACGGATTGGCCGCTGGCCTCGGGAAGCAGGCGCAGGCGGACATCCCCCTCGGCCAAATCGACGGCAACCACCGACTCATCGGTGTTCGTGAAGGAGACTGCAAGGTCGTCAACCGTTGCTCGGTCGTCGCTGCAGCGGCTCAAGAAGGGAAGAATCAGTCCGCCGTTATCCTCGGTCAAGAATTGGTCCCCCACCCCTTCGCAGGACGGGTCTTCGTCCCACTGGATGGCGTAGCCTCCGGAGACATCAATG
>CAXGZM010000173.1:0-2745 GCA_964014165.1 uncultured euryarchaeote
CGCGTCGGTGCCTTCATAACGGGATGGACGGTCGGCAGGTTGCTTCAAAGCATCGAGGGAGTCAAATGAGCAACCCAGAACGTAAGACAAACGCCCAGTTGGTTGATACCATCAACCAGCTGAAAGCCCAGTCTCGCGACACCGGAGCTGCAGTTTGGCGAGATGTGGCCTTGCGTCTTTCAAAGAGCCGCAAGAACTGGGCCCAACCCAACCTCAGCCGTGTGAGCCGCCATGCCCCCGAGGGTGCCACCATCCTCGTTCCAGGCAAGCTGCTCGGCTCAGGTGAGTTGACCAACGGCCATACCATCGCCGCCTACAGCGTCAGCACCGGTGCCCGTGAGAAGATTGAGGCCGCTGGAGGTCGAATCATGACCTACGGCGAGCTGATGAACGAAAACCCAACAGGTACGGGGGTTGTTATCCTTGGCTGATCCAACCACCTACGTGTTTGACGCTGACGGCCTCATTCTTGGTCGTCTGGCCTCGGCTTCCGCAGACATTCTGCTGAAGGCTGCACGCGAAGACCGCGATGACAAGATCATCATCGTCAACGCTGAGAAAGCCATCATTTCAGGGAGCCGACAATCCGTCCTTGAGAACTACCACAAGAAGTACGAGCTGAACCACGCCCGAAAGGGACCGTTCTTCCCTCGTATGCCCGACATGATTCTCAAGCGAGCCGTTCGTGGCATGTTGCCCTACCAAAAGAAGAGCAGCGGCCGCCGAGCCCTCCGCAACCTCCGTGTTGAGATTGGCTGCCCCAGTCACCTGTCCGGTGATCTGCCCGAAGGCCACCAGCAAGGAGACGACAGCAAATTCCGCCGTGATTTGCCTGACCGCTACATCCGATTGGGTGATGTCAGTGCAAACTTGGGAGCACCTGCTCACCGATGGACGGGAGGTGACCAGTGATGGCACGCAAGAAGAAGTCCGTTGAATCCTCTGGAAAGCGTAAGACCGCCGTCGCTCGTGCGAGCGTCAAGGCAGGAAAAGGCCGCGTTCGTGTGAACTCCGAACCCATTGAGATCCTTCAGCCATCGCTGGCTCGCCGCAAGTCGATGGAGCCCCTGATCATCGCCGATGCCATGAACCGACTGAGCAAGGTCGACATCGCTGTCACCACCAACGGTGGCGGCATCATGGGCCAAACCGACGCCATCCGCACCGCCATTGCCCGTGGTCTCGTCCACTACAACGGTGGCGCTGAGGGCATTGACGAAGAACTCCGAGACGAGTACCTGCGCTTCGACCGCAGCCTTCTCGTGAACGACCCACGCCGTAAGGAGCCCAAGCACCAACTCGGCCGTGGCGCTCGCCGCAAGAAGCAAAAGTCGTACCGATGAGTTGATACCATGATTATTCCAGTACGATGTTTCAGTTGCGGCGGCGTGATCGCTCACAAGTGGGAAGAATTCAAGCAAATGAAGGCGGACGGCAAGTCCGACGCTGAAGCCCTCGATGAAGTGGGCTTGAAGCGCTACTGCTGCCGACGCATGTACGTTGGACACCTCGACCTCATTCACGAAGTCGCACCGTTCAGCGCAGCACGCAACTGAGGAATTCCTCGGGCCCGTGGGTTAGCTTGGCCTATACTTGGCGGCTGGGGGCCGTCAGACCCCGGTTCAAATCCGGGCGGGCCCACCATTTCCTACCGTGTGTGTACACTTTGTCCGTCGCGTAGCACCGGGGTTGATATGACGCCACTCCAACGCCGCACCATGCGACAAGGACGTGCTTACGGCTTGGTTTCCCTGCTCCTGCTGGTTTCACTTCTTCCCGTAGCGACGGCCGCCGACAGCACGGTTTCCGTCGACGCCACGTGGTCCGGTGATGTCGTCCTGACGGGGAATGTCACCGTCGCCAGCGGGGCGACGCTGACGGTTTCACCCGGCACCACCGTTGATGCAAAATCCTACAGCATCGTCGTTGAGGGCACCATGGTCGTTGACCAAGCCTCCTTTTTCTCATCCATCGTTCCCGCAACTCAAGGTTCGCACGGACAGGGTCTCTGGCCCGGCCTGGTGGTTGAACCCAGCGGACAGCTCAACCTCACGGATTCCACGGTCGCCAACGCATCTGCGGGCGTGCTGATCCGAGGTGCGTTCAACGGGACCGACGTGGTGTTCAACGATGCATACCGTGGGCTTTCGGTCGTGGGAGGGCATGCGATTGCGACCAATCTTGAGGCCAATCGAATGGATTACGAGGCCGTTTATGTCGAAACAGGTTCGCTGAACCTCACCAACGCCACGGTCTCCGAGGTGGCGGTCGGTTTGGCCAATCACGCGCAAGCCAGCGTCGTTGAGTTCACGGTTTCAGAGGCGGGCGTGGGCGCACAGTCCCTTGGCGGCACCCTCGATCTCTCCGGCTTTGACGTCCACAACGCCAGCGTCGGATTTTCAACTCAATCAGGAGCCAGCACCGCACTCCGCTCGTTTGGAGGAACCGGCTTGGCGTTGGCGGTGGATGCAGGCGATGCCGACGATTTCAACCTCTCCGGAGCCATGCTTTCGGGTGAACGATTTCTTGTTGGTCAAGGCGTTTCCTCCATGCAGGTGCACGACGTTCATTTCGTTGCCACGGCCGTGGAGAGCCGCCCCGTCATGGACGTTCGTTGCGACGGTACGTGCGAACTTTCGGGGAGCGCGATCGACGCCCCTGAGATCGGTATTTCGTGGTCAGGACCGGGGACGTCTGTCATGGAAGACGTTCACGTGCACGACGCCGTCTACGGTGTCGAAGCCA
>CAXGZM010000174.1:0-2718 GCA_964014165.1 uncultured euryarchaeote
CGTCTTCGTCTCCTCCGCTTCCGTCTTCGATGCGATGCCTCGTGATTCGGTGATGACCTCGCCCACGATCAAACCAAAGGCACGGTATTCCAAATCAAAGTTTGAGGCCGAAGAAGCGGTCATGCGTTCATCCTACAGCAACTGGACGGGTCTCCGACCGAGGGCCGTTATCGGCGAGGGGGACAACACCGTGCTGCCTCGTTTGGCAGGGTTGATTCGGAGGAACAAGGTCATCATTCCCGGCAAAGGCGATGCTCTGCTGGATTACACCTGCATGGAGAATTTCCTCGATTGCGTCGAAGCTGCCCTCCGGGCGGGTCCACAGCGGATGTTTCTGAATGTCAGTAACGGCGATCCCAAGACCTTCAAGCAGCTGATCACCACCTACGGCAAACACATTCACAACATCTCAGCAACCCGACATGTCCCGCTCCTTCCCCTGAGATTGCTCGCAAGTGTCATGCCGACCGACCGCATCAACCATTACTCGCTGGACCAAGTGAGCAAACCCATGGTGTTGGACATCTCGGAAACGCAGCGGCTGCTGGGTTGGGAGCCGAAGCAAAGCTTGGAGCAATGTTTGGAGGGGTTGTCTTGAGTAAAATTTCGACCTTGTGGACGTACTTCACGACGCCCAAGCGGTTCACATCACGGAAAGCCATCGAGAAGATTCAGAAGAAAGGGATGGCCAAACACGTGAGGATGGTTCGCAAGAAATCACCGTTTTTTGCTCGCCACTGGGCGGGCTTGGCCGATGAGGACTGGCGGGCGTTTCCCTTGGTGAACAAGGCGCTGATGATGGACAACCTCCAGGACTACATCACGGCAGACATCGACGTTGAATCAGCGAGGGCCATGGCCGCAGAGGCTGAGAAATCTCGAGACTTCCATCCAACACTGAAAGGGTACACGGTTGGTTTTTCCTCCGGGACCAGCGGGGCGCGAGGCATGCACTTCATCTCGACGGCGGAACAGGACCGTTGGGCAGGCTACATGCTGGCCCGAGCGTTGGACGGGTCCATCTTTGGGAAGCACAACATTGGTTTGTTCTTACGAGCAAATTCAAACACCTACGAATCTGTATCGTCATCAAGAATCAAGTTCCATTTCTACGATTTGATGCGCCCTCTCGATGAACTGGTTGAGGAGATGGTGGAGGATGCAATCGACGTGCTGATCGCACCCCCGAGCATTTTGAGGTACCTTGCTGACCGGAAGATTTCCCTCAATGCTCGGAAAATCATCTCTGTCGCCGAAGTGTTGACGCCGCTTGACCGGGAGGCCATTCAACAGCATTTCCAGTGCACGGTACACCAACTCTACACGTCAACCGAGGGTGAAATTGCAGCCACGTGCGAGCACGGAACCCTTCATCTCAACGAGGAAATCATGGTCATCCAAAAGGAGTGGATCGATGACGAACAGACGATGTTTCATCCCATCATCAGCGACTTCAAGCGAACGACGCAACCCATGGTTCGCTATCGACAAAACGACATTCTGGTGGTGAAGAACGACCCCTGCCCCTGCGGTGATGCTCGACAGGCGATTTCCGAAATCATCGGACGGCAAGACGACGTGTTTGAGTTTGCATCAACTTCCGGAACAACCGAATTGGTGGTGCCGGACATGATTCGTCGTGCAACACTGGCCATGCATCCCGACATTACTGCGTACATGGTCGAGCAACTTTCCCAAGGTCACATCAAGATTCAACTGGAACCTCTTCTCTCGGGCCTGGACCATTCAGGGTTTGAGCAATTGTGGGAGGCAAAAGGCATTGTGGCACCCAAAATCACGATCGAGGCCTACGATTTCACGCCGTCTGCCACGAAGATGCGAAGGATTGCCAAGCGTTTCTAATTGCTGTCAAGAGGCGATGTTATTCGCCTAGGACTTCAAAGCAGCCAGCAAGTAGGCGGTTGCTAACTTGAAAGGAATCAGCAGGTTCCGAAGGCTCTGCTTTGGTTTCTCAATCTCATTCGTTGAGAGGCCGGTCTTGAACCAAAAGGTCAAGTTGATGTTCAAGCGGTCAACGTGCTCGACGAAATGGAACCACGTTGAGGGAATGAACAGAACATCGCCTTCGTTCAATTCAACCCGCTGAGGTTGACAACGCTGTTGTCGAACGGTCGTCTTTCGCCCTTGTTTGATGCCGTCAAAGAAGGAAAACGGCTGCATGCTCATGGCTTTGAACGTCTTCAAGTGCTTCCAATCGTGAGGTGGGAACATCAGAATTTCCTTCTTGCCTTTGATTTGGAAATTCAAATTGTTCGCCAGCGAATCATCGTAGTGGGTCATGGATTGAATGCCTTCTCGACTCATCCAGAAGCCAACCGTTGAGAGCATGGATTCTGGAATGAGCGCATGCTCGTGGCCGTGTTCGTGCACGACCTCCTTGGCATGCTCCCACAAGGCCGACCACTCCTCAACCACGGCTCCTTTGGTGTAGACGTAGGTGTCGGTGCCCGAGAGCATGGTTCGAGGATGCTGCTGGTCCAGAAATTCACGCAGCGAGATTCGCTTGGAGCTCAACGACGTTGCGATGTTGAACAACCCGTCGCTCGGATCAACGAATTTTCCGGTGGGTGATCGGCGAAAGGACACCGTGCTTTGCCCCGCATGGTCCCTGAGCCAGGCCTCGTTGAACAAGGCCTGAAATGAAAACAGCGGGCCTTGCTTGTAGACGCACGGTGTTTGCTGTTGGATGCATTCACG
>CAXGZM010000175.1:0-2645 GCA_964014165.1 uncultured euryarchaeote
GGACGAACAGCTCGGCACCTCACTGGTCGTGGCCTTTGCGCTCATCGTCGGCGGGGTGACCTTGGCGCAATCCAAACAGACAACCAACGAGCAAGCATCATGAAGGTCCTCGCCTTGCAAGGACCATGACCCTCCGATGCGTGGCCGTGGTGGGCGCTGGAACGATGGGAGCCGGTATCGCACAAGTGTGCGCTCAAGCCGGATGGCAAACCAACCTCTACGACGCTTTTCCGGAAGGGCTTGAACGTGGGATGCAGCGCATCGCTGCGTTTTGGGAAAAGGGGATTGCCCGAGGCAAAACCACGCCCGAACAGCGGGACGAATGGTCGGCCAACCTCACGCCTGTGGGCGACTTGGCCGAGGCGGTGGGACAGGCCGACCTCGTGATCGAAGCCGTGCCCGAAATCCCCGACTTGAAGCACAGCATCTTTGCCCAGCTTGACGAACTTGCCCCCGCTCACGCCGTGCTGGGAACCAACACGTCCTCGCTCTCCATCGCCGACATCGCTGCTGCCACCTCCCGGCCGGAACAGGTCATCGGCATGCATTTTTTCAATCCCGTTCCCATCATGAAGCTCCTTGAACTCGTGCGCCACGACCGCACCTCCGACGCAACGGTAAGCATCGCTGAAGCCGCCGGTGAAGCGATGGGAAAGACCACCATTCTCGTCAAGGACGTTCCCGGATTCGCAACCAGCCGCTTGGGCGTGGTGCTCGGAAACGAAGCCATCCGCATGCTGGCCGACGGCGTGGCCAGCGCAAAAGACATCGATACCGCCATGGTGCTCGGCTACAAACACCCCATGGGGCCGTTAGCACTGACCGACCTCGTGGGGCTTGACGTCCGTCGCGATATCCTCCTGAACCTGCAGCGCTCGTTCAACGACGACGCCTATGCACCTCACCCGCTGCTCGAACGCTTGGTGGCCGAGGGGCGCCTGGGCAAAAAAACCGGCAAGGGCATCTACGACTGGTCGAGCGGTCAAGCCGAAGAAACCGGCCTTGATTGAGGGCTCGCTCACCCCACTGGTTTATTGGGCAACGTGCCGTCGTTCTCTGCATGGACGACAACATCATCACCCCTTGGGGTGCCATGGTCAAAGCGGTCAACGATGATTGCGAAGATGAGGAAGACTCCACCACGACCGAGCCTTCCGAGGCCGATGTTGCCGGCCCGAGCCCTGTCCTGGAGCAGCAAATCACGCCCGAAATGGTTGCAGCGGGCTACCAGCCGGGCATGGCGACCCAGCAAATTACGATTGGCGATGAAGGCAAGGGCCCCAAAGTCCCCATGATCATCGCCGCTGTTCTGGTCGTCATCGGCCTCGTAGGGTTTGGTGTTGGCGCTGCGGTGGGCGCTTCGATCGAAGACACGTTCAACCGACTCTCCACCGTTGACTACACCACGGCGATCGGGGACAACGGTGAACTCACCCACGACGATGAGGACGGGCTGGGCGAGGAGGGCTGGTACCTCCTGATTCCCGGCGATCCAAAGGCAGACGTGAACGAAAACGGCATCGTGGACGCCTGCGAGGAGGTCAATTTTGCTGTTCTCGACAAGGACGGGGATGACGCCACCGGTCGCGTGGCGAGGATTTCATGCTCAACGGACATGAACGAGGACGGCTCCAACGCAGCGGAGCCGTATTTTGACATCGAGGGCCATGTCATCGTTGCACGAATTTGCTACACCATTCAAGACGAGGACGGGGGGGCTGAGCACCGCTGTCAAGAGGGAGAAGTGTTGACCGTTTCCAACGATGCCGGCATCAACATGTCCGTCGTCGACATTGACGCGATGTACATCGAATCTGGGTTCGTTGAAGAATTGGTTGCAAAAGGAGGGATTTCCGTCATGTCGTTTGCTGCCGGTTGTTGCTCTGCGTGCGGTGGCGTCATCGCACTCATCGTTGGATTGACACGCCTCGGTGGAAAGAAGCCCGACCAGCAATACCAGTTCCAAATCCAATGATTCAATCGAAGGACGGCGGTCGCTTCTCAAGGAAAGCGGCCACGCCCTCACGGAACGCATCGGTTGTGCCTGCGGCTTCAATGAGCGTCCGCTCGTGGTCGAGATGGGTGGAGAAATCGTTGTCCGTTTGAACGTGCAGGAGATGCTTGGTTGCTTCCTTGGTATGAGGGCCCCAGGACGACCACATTGTGGCGAGGCCTTTGGCGGTTTCGAGCAGTGAAGCGGGGTCAACAAGGATGTCGATGGCCCCGTATTCGTGCGCCTCCTCGCCCGACCAGATTTCATTGCTCATGAAAAATCGGCGTGCTCGCTGCTCGCCAACGAGTCGAGGCAGCAACCACGTCGTCCCACCGTCCGGTGAGAGCCCCATGCCCGCATACGAGGCTGCCATTCGAGCGTCGGACGTCCCCACACGCGCATCGCATGCCAGCGCAAGACCCAGGCCGCCGCCTGCGGAAACGCCGTTGAGGGCAGCCACAACGATGGTGGGGGAGGTCCGAATACGCGTCAGCAGCGGGTGAAGAATACCGGTCAAGTTGCGAATCAATTCTGGAGCCGAGTTGTTTTCAATCGATGCCTGAAAAGCATTGATGTCTGCGCCGGCCGAAAAGAATCGACCGTCGCCCGTCAAAACGATCGCTTTCGTGGCGTTGTCTTTCAGCCCCTCGTC
>CAXGZM010000176.1:0-2628 GCA_964014165.1 uncultured euryarchaeote
ATGATCCAAATCAACAGCATGAGAATCATGCCCACGGCGAGCGCATTGAAGATCAAAGCGAACACGATTCGGATGCCTCGCTCATCGGTTCTGTTGTAGGGAAACAACTTGTTCACCTCATCCTTGCCCCCCTTGATGCCGAACAGCAGGCGGAAGAATGACGCACGTCGTGCAACCTCAAAGCACACCATCACGCCCACGAAAACCACCAGCGTACCGATGACCATCGAGGTGTAATATCCCAAGCCAATGAGAGCGAAAAACGCAATGGGAAGGAAGGTCAAATGCATGTGAACGATGTAAGTGGGATAGACCGCCTCGTTGAGGTAGGCGAGCCGTTTGCTCGGCTTGTTGAGGAGTTTGGACGCCCAACTGAACACCGTGAGACACCAGAACCATGCATGGAAGGATTGGATGAGCGCGGCGATGATGGGCTCGACTCCAAAGGCATTGTACCCTTTATCCGCCCAACCGCCTTCGTAAATGTGCGGCGTCGTGAACAGCTCCGCACTGCTGAACCATAAAATCGCCAGGAAAGGCGTGATGATGGTGACGGGGATTCGAATTCGGTCGATGGCTGGAAAGTAGTCCTCCTTCGCTGCGATCATCAGGTATCCAAAGAGGAAGTAGAGCATGTATCGAGGGAATTCCCACCACATCCCCACCTCGCCAAACCCCCACGGTTTGAACAGCACGTTGCTCACGGTCAGGATGAGTGGAGGGAGGAGGAGAAGGCCAAGGTTGTACCGAAAATTCAGCAATTTACGTGTTGCCGTAACAATCCTCCCACCAGAATTCTTGCGTACATGAGCGAAGAGTGGCGTCAGTAGAATGGAATAAATCAACAGGTTGTAAATGAACCAAAGATGGCCGTACGGCATCCGCTCTTGACCCGGAAAAATCTCGAACAGGAGAGCGGTGGTGGCAATCGGGTCGAAGATACCGAACCAGAGGATGTAGGTTCCAAACAAGAGAGGAATCCCGAGACGAAGAAAGCGCTCTTTGACATAGACGCCCGAAGTTCGCTTGCGAAAGGCAAAGGCTGTGCCCATGCCAGATATCACGAACAATGCTGCGAGGCGCCATTGATGCATGACCCCGATGACGAAGAACAGCGGGAGGTTGAACATCTCCATGCTGCTGTCTTGGCCCTCAAGTTCACCGAGGGAAAAGGCAGCGTAGTGGAACCAGATCAGCAAGCCAAACAGAATGACTCTGAGCCAGTCTATGTCGTGACGCCGCATGCTCGCTCGCCTGCCGTGGCTACCGGTGCATGGAACGGATGGACATTACACCGCCCTTCGGAGTTGAGAGAACGGTGGTTCTGTCTCAAATGAGGCCCATGGAGAGAACTTCGATTTCGCCCACGCCGTGGATTTCAGCCATCTTGGCTTCAAAGGCGTCAGCGAGACCCTCGCCGTCGTTCATCTTCACGTGAACTTGGACGAATTTGAGACCGAAGGCCAGGGGCTTGGTCTCGATCGCTTGAATGTCGTAGTTGTCGTCTCGAAGCGTCGCAATCGTCTCAGCGATGGCGTCCGTGTCAACGTCCTCAAGATCAGAATCTGGGTTCACCTTGTATGTCATCACTACCATACCCATGCTATCACCTCAGGGACCAACGAACCCACAGTTCGGGCACTTGTACAACACGCCTTGGTTTCGCACACGGGGGCTTCGGCCAATGGGGTGGAAGCATCCGGGGCAGGGGAAGGTGGTTGAACCTTCATCTGCGAGAGGGATGCCTGAAGACGTACAGACTTTTGCTCGTTCACTCATGGGAATGGCTCCTTGCAAGGTCGCCCACGGCCTCCCCCTCTTTATGGTTGCGTGAGGGACAGGCAGCATCTCATCGGTCAAAGCGGCTGACGATGCTCAATTTCCCGTGTTTTCCGGTGCTGACCACGAGCGCTCCGTCTCGTGAACGGCACCACCCGGATTCAATTCGAATCACGTCACCGACGTTGACCATTCGGACCTGTTCGTCCCAGAATACCAGGCCCACCAGGCCGGTTTCATCGCGTCCGCAGGCAGCGGCGACGGGGCCGGTGAAGGAGGAGGACACGATCATCCGCTGCGGGTACATGCGCAACACAACGAGTTCCAGTTGCCGAACGGGCGTGTTTGGACGAAGGTTTTCAATGCGATTGGCGGGCGTCGGCCACTGGAGTCCTGGTGAGCGGTTCATGCTCCGTGGACTTGACTTCAACCCTCTTCAAGGTCGCTGCTCGTTTTCTTCTTGCGGACACGGAACGAAGAAGCCACGATTTCCGGATCGGCCTCGATTTCGTTTCCGCCCACGATCTTGTTGACCCCTTCCTCGTACCGCTCTCGAACCGAAGCTTTGGGCGCCTTCCACGGGGTGTGGTGCTTGCACACGAGGTAGACCTCGGAGGATGAATTACGAGAAGCGTCAGGGGAAAAGCGGCGTACACTGGAAAAATGCGGGCGCACGGCGGTGATGAGTTCCTCAACACCGATGCCCTGGAAGAGTTTGGTTGTGAACGCACCTCCCTTGGTCAGCAAGGGCAAGGCAAAGTCGAACACGTCCGCAACCAGCGTCATTGCCACCGACTGGTCCATGTCCCATTTTCCGGTAATGTCGGGCGAAATGTCGGAGACGATCAC
>CAXGZM010000177.1:0-2585 GCA_964014165.1 uncultured euryarchaeote
ATTCGTGGGTCAGCGGATCATCCCACGATGATTCGTGAAGCACCGGTTGAGCAGCTGGAAGAAGAAACACGCCGACGAGAAGAAGTAACAGCCCCATGCGTCCGTGGTCTTGCTCACTGAGGCCGGTCGTTTCGTCGAGGATGAGCGGAATTCGAAGGTCCGTTCCAAAGAAGAACAAAAGCGGCAGGAGAAGTGCGAACACAAGGTACCACAGCGAGAATTGATTGAACACGCCAAAGATGTAAGCACAAAGCAACATTGCGACCAAAATGAGACTTTGTGTGCTGGAGCTTCGACCGTCGAGCAGCCCCATCCGTGCGATGAGCAAGCGGCCACCGGGGAAGGTCGGGATGGGGAGAATGGACACCCAAGAGAACAGAAGAAGCATCCCGCCAGCATGAACCCACGGATGCGCCCAAAGGAGACGCACGAAGGCATCATCGCCAACGAGTTGCGTTGCAAAGAGCGAGATGAACAAGGGAGGATTGGACACCAACGGCATCGCCGTGGAGGCGAGGTATTCGGGCGTCAGTGTGAGGCCAGCCAGCATCATGACGGCCCCGCTTACACCCAGCACGAGCGGCACACTCAGGGCCGTGAAGCCGAGGGCAGCTCGATGAGGCCAAGGGCGCGCATCCATCCGTGGCATGGTAGGTATCAACAGCAGACCGAACGGCCAAAACAACCACGAGGAAGGGAACAGGCCCAGCGCATAGAGTGCGATGGTGAAATCAGGAACCGGGAGAAGATGTCCGCTTCGAACACCGTAGCGGCTGGCGACGCGCCGTTGAAGTTGAGAGGCCACCGCCAAAACGACCAGCACGGGGAGGGTGTAGCCGAGAAGGGTATCGATCAGCGCAGAGCTGTGAAACCAGCCGTCTGCAGGACGGGACTTGGACATCCAGTGGTCACCAGCCAGGGTCAAGGTGAGCAGCGACAGCGCCCAAAACACCAACACGGTGTTGAGCCGAGGGAATTGACGTTCAGGAAGAGGAAAAATCGTGACGACCCAAGGCTCCCCCTTGGTCAATTTTCCCATCCAGCCCAGCCGGTCCAGGTGGGCATTGAGGCGGATGAGGTCGCCATGGATGTCATCGTTGGGTGAGGCCACCGTCCAAGCAGGCCAACGCCCACCGTCCCGCTGCACGACGTTGAGGTACTCACTGAGCGTTGAGGCGAGCAAATCATGTTGCGACCACGCTTTCTTGTGATGGGGCAGACCGGATTCAATCGCAGCGGATGAATCGTCCATGGCATGGCCCCCTGTCGTTGCGGTGCGGCCCATCCTCCATGAATCCCTCGTTGGGACCATGACGGGCTCACTTGTTCTTGAAACGCTTCAGGCGGAAGGTTTCTTCGCGTTCCATTTCCTCAAGCCGGAGTTGGATGAAGACCTTGGCCTCTTCTAGTTCGGGGATGACCTTGAACTCGAGGGCGTTGACACGACGCTTGGTGGCTTCGATTTCTGCGAGCAAACGCTTGAGGGTGGCTTCCATTTCTGACGCCTTCACGATCTTCTCAATCAGCTCGCTGAACGAGTCGCTGGCTTCGTCGATGTAGGGGGATGAACCGATGAAACCGATGCCGCGTTCGGCAAAGGTGGATTTCAGGTTGCTTCCACTCACGCTTGGCACGACCACGCCCATGATGTTGCGGCGTTCGACTTCAACCTCAGGATGAGCGGAGTTGGCGATAGCAGCAGCACGAACGGCCAGACCGCCCTCAATGGCGTTGGCAAGGTCGATGCGTGTCTTGGCCAAGCGGTAGGCTGCGGTCAGGTCGCGCTTGGCTTCGATCATTTCGGCGAGAAGGGTTCGGAACTCGTGGAAGAGACCGTCCCGCTTCATCTTGAGCAACTTGTACCCGTTCTTCGTCTGCTTGATGCGCCCCTTCAGCTTGATGAGTTCGCTACGGGTTGGTTTGATGTCCAATGCCATGCCTGCTCACCTCCTGCTGTTCGTATCCATCGGGGCTCAAGCCTGGTTGTCTGGGTGGTACTTCTTGATGAGTTCTTCATCCAAACGAACGAGGTACTTCGTGTCGATGCTGGCCATGAGTTCCCAACAAAGATTGAGCGTTTCGTCAATGGTGCGGTCTTCATCACGGGACTGGCGAAGGAACTTGTCTTCGAACACGCCAGAGAAGTCCAAGAGTTGCTTGTCACGCTCGTTGAGTGCATCTTCACCGACGATGGCGACCAGACCGCGGAGTTCACGACCTTGGGCGTAGGCAGCGTACATTTGGTCGCTGACCTTCTTGTGGTCGTCGCGGGTCGTTTTCTCACCGATACAGGAACCCATCAGTCGAGAAAGCGACGGCAGCACGTTGATCGGCGGGTAGATACCCTGCTGGTGCAGTTCACGGCTGATCACGATCTGACCTTCGGTGATGTAGCCGGACAGGTCAGGAATGGGGTGCGTGATGTCGTCACCGGGCATGGTGAGAATTGGGAACTGTGTGATGGAACCCTTCTTCCCCTTCACGATACCTGCACGCTCGTAGAGCATGGCCAAGTCGGTGTACATGTATCCGGGATAACCACGTCGTCCTGGAACTTCTTCACGAGCAGCACCGATTTGACGAAG
>CAXGZM010000178.1:0-2577 GCA_964014165.1 uncultured euryarchaeote
TTGCACACGGGAGTGCGACATCGACGTTCACGTTCCAAAGACCGTTCACGGATGGTTCGGGTGCGCTGGCGGTGAACGTTGCCGACGGGTATTGCTTGGCATACTCGGAAATTCGTCCGCGGCGGTTGTTCTTGAGGTCCATGACCCAAGCCAGTTTCTCACGGTCAATGCCGTCCGGGTCGTGGATGAAACCGGAGGAATCCGAGAAGGTCACGGGCTTGCCGCCGAGGTCGAGCACTTTCTCGCAAGCAAATTGCGCAACGTTTCCAGACCCGGAGATGGAGACGGTAGCGCCTTCAAACGACTTGCCCTTGGTCGCCAGCATCTCACGCGCGAAGTAAACGAGGCCGTACCCGGTTGCTTCAGGACGAATGAGCGAACCGCCGTAAGAGCGTCCCTTTCCGGTCAAGACACCGGCTTGGAATTCATTTTGGAGGCGCTTGTACATACCAAACATGTAGCCAATTTCTCGACCGCCGACGCCGATGTCACCAGCTGGCACGTCGAGGTTGTGGCCGATGTGACGCCACAGTTCCATCATGAACGACTGACAGAATCGCATGACCTCGGCATCGGACTTGCCCTTGGGATCGAAATCAGCACCACCTTTGCCGCCACCCATGGGGAGGCCGGTCAAGGAATTCTTGAAAATCTGCTCAAAGGCAAGGAACTTGAGGATGGAGGTGTTGACGCTTGGGTGGAAGCGAAGGCCGCCCTTGTAGGGCCCAATCGCACCGTTGAATTGAATGCGAAAGCCGCGGTTGACCTGCGTTACGCCTGAATCGTCAACCCAAGGGACTCTAAAATGGAGAAGGCGTTCGGGCTCAACCACACGCTCGACAACCGAGATGTACTCCGGATTGGCCTCAAGAACGGGCTCGAGCGACTCGAGCACTTCCTTCACCGCTTGGTGGAATTCAGGTTGGTCGGGGTCACGGGCTACGACTTTTGCATAAATTGCGTCACTGGGGCTCATCGGCATACCTTCTCACACCCACAGGTGTGTTGCGCCGCCCTTGCACAGACCCTTTCTAATGGTTGCCCCTGTTCCATCTCCGTGACAGGTGGTTGATGGAGCAGTTGCCTTGTTCAAAAGCCACAAACCGTGAGGTAGCGCTCGAGTCGTTGGATGCGGCGCTGACCGTTTTCATCCACCTCGCTCATCGCACGAATTGACTCCTCGATGAGAGCGTGTTGGTCCTCTTGCAGTCCAATGATTCGCCTCAGATGATCGAGCATCGCCCATTCGTCCTCACTGATGACATCGTCGTCCAGGGCTGCGATGAGCGCCGACTGGTAGGTGGTTGCATCCCCCATGTGGTGGCCACCAAATTCGTTGTCGTTGTCGAAAGGCGAGGGGGATTCTCCGGCCACCACGGCCCTGCATTCAGCGGTATCAGCTGGTGCCACACCCAACGCTTGCGCCAAGATTCGCAGTATCTGGGCCTCGTCGTCCGTCACGATGGCGTCATCGAAGGCAACCCGCATGGTTTCGAGGTAGAGGTACAGGCCGCGAGTTGGAACGAGACTCATGGTGGCCGTTGACGGCGACTCGTCCTTGAAACTTCTCCAATCGTAGCGACGTTTCCCGAAACGTCATTGTAATACAGGTTATGACAAATCGTCATCATATGAGTTATATTGATATACCTCCTGTTCCAGTCTAACCTTGCAGGAGGAACCCGGATGAGCCAGCCCACCAGTGCCGTTTCACTCAGAATCACCGAGGAAGACCTGGCGCTGCTCGATGCACGAGTCGGCATGGACGGCGCACGAAACCGCTCTGACGTGGTTCGACTCGCCATCCAAGAATTCCTTCACAATCAGCCCCTTCTCACGGGCATGAAGTCCATTCGAATTCCACTGGGACGCGCCGATCAGCATCGTCTTGCCCAACTCTACGAATTGGGCGGCGTCACGCCCGAACAGGCTGCCCAAGAGGGTTTGAAACTCTACATTCGACGAGCGGTTGCAGAACAGCAACCTCTCGATGACACACTCGATTTGGTTGTGGAGGCGTCCAGAACCAAAACGACACGACGCAGCGAATACCAAGAATGAATTGGTGAGAGACTGGAGGGGATGGGATGAATTGGCAAAACTCGGGCTACAACCTTGGTGATGCCACCCTTGGAGCAACGCAGGACCGGCCTGTCCTGCAGAGCTTTGTCTCGCTGTATCAGCGTGCCCGTCGTGCACGCCTTGGCCTTGGTTCCCACAACCAAACACCCCCACACGCTTCCCTGGACGACGGCCAGGGAGGCCCAGATTCCACCCCCGTCAGTTGACGCGGTGGTTCCCCCGTGCCCAGCCCCCACACTTCTGGGCACATTGACAGGGACCGGTCAAGCCTGTCACCTGCATCCCAATCCTTTAGGAGGGTCGCCGTAGGATGGAGGACATGAACGAGCAGGAGGCAAACGTGGATTCGTCCACCTACCCGTTTCTCGCTCACGCTCACCCCCGACCCGGCCAACTGGAAATGATTCAAGACGGCATCAAGGCGCTGGGGCGAGGGGGCTTTCATCTTGCAGCGGCACCAACGGGCATCGGGAAAACGGCTGCTTCGTTGGCTGC
>CAXGZM010000179.1:0-2573 GCA_964014165.1 uncultured euryarchaeote
TGGGCCATGATGACATGGTCGGCTTGAATCAGCGTGGCGTCCTTGCCTTCTCCGATCTTGACGGTCTTGGCGTCTTGGAACACCGCCCAGCCGTGGACGAGTTCGGCCCCGGCGTTCTTGAGCAGGGCCTCGACCCCCTTGTTCAGACGGTCAACGATGCCCTCTTTCCAGCCGACCAGGTTGCTCATCTCAAGTTCCGCAGGACCGGGAATGGAGATGCCCATGTGACCGTCCTTGCTGGCGTGCTTGGCCAGGTTGTGGAAGGTGTGGGCAGCGTGGATGAGCGCCTTGCTTGGAATGCAGCCGCGGATCAAACAGGTGCCGCCCGCACGCTCGCCTTCAACGATGATGGTCTTCAGGCCGAGTTGAGCGGCACGAATGGCAGCGACGTAGCCACCGGGGCCCGCGCCGACGACAAGAACTTGACATTGCTTTGTCTTCATCTCTCGCACCTCACATGAAAATGGTGGCTGGGTGCTCGAGGTAAGACTTCACCAACTGCACCAAACTGGCACCGTCGTGGCCGTCGACCACGCGGTGGTCCCACGACGAAGAGAGGTTCATGATGCGGCGGACGACGACGTGGCCGTTGTGCACCACCGCTCGGTCCTTGGCGTTGTGAACACCGAGGATACCGACTTCGGGCTTGTTGATGATCGGGGTTGCACCCAGTCCGCCAAGGCGACCCAGGCTCGTGATGGTGAAGGTGGACCCGGTCAGGTCGTCCACGCCGGCTTTACCGTCTCGGGTGGCTTGCGTGACACGGCCCATCTCAGCAGCGGACTGCCAGATGTCCATGGCTTCCACGTGCTTCACGACGGGAACGTACAGGCCTCGGTCGGTTTGCGTGGCAATGCCGAGGTTGATGGCTTCGTGACGGGTTACAACGCCTGCTTCGTCGTCGTAGACGGCGTTGCATTCCGGACGTTGAGCGAGCGCCTTGACCAGGGCCTGCATGATGAACGGCAAGTAGGTCAGCTTGGGCGCGCCTTCGGGACGGGTCGCGTTGAGATGCTGGCGGAGCGCTTCAAGTTCGGTGACGTCAACTTCCTCGAAGTAGGAGAAGTGAGGAATGGTGCTGTAGGATGACATCATGCCGTCAGCAATCTTGCGTCGCAGCCCGATGACCTTGATGTCCTCGGTGCCGTTTCGTGCGACCTTGGCGACGCCACCCATGGGCATCGTTGGGGTTGCCGCAGCGGCACCACCGGCGATGTGCCGGTCGAGGTCAGCGTGGCTGATGCGCCCAGCAGGACCCGAGCCTGCGACCAGTTGAAGGTCGATGTTGGCCGCACGAGCTCGCTGGCGAACGGCTGGCGAGGCGAGGGCCTTGGTGCCGGCAGCACGAGCCACCGGTGCGGCGGCTGCGGGGGCAGCAGGAGCAGGGGCGGGTGTGGGGGCGGGCTCAGGCGCCTTTTCTTCGGCAACGGGTGCGGCGACTTCCTCGACGGGCGGGGCTTCTTCTGCCACGGGTTCGGAGGACGCCGAGGCGTTGCCTTCACCGTCGACGTCAAACACGATGCAGACGCCACCCACGGGGAGAATGTCGCCGGCTTCACCGACGATGCTGGCCACGGTTCCGTCGCAGGGTGCAGGAATTTCCACGGTGGCTTTGTCGGTCATCACGGACAGAATGGGGTCGTCTTCCTTGACGGTGTCACCGACGGCGACCATCCACTCAACGATTTCACCTTCAACGACACCTTCACCGATGTCGGGCAGTTTAAACTCAAATTTTCCCATGTTCATTCCTCCTGTGTTCTTTGTATGGCTTCTGCAATGCGAGATGGACTGGGCAGGTAATCCCATTCGGTCGTGTGCGGGAAGGGTGTGTCCCAGCCGGTCACGCGCTCAATGGGGGCCTCAAGGTGGTAGAAACAGCGCTCTTGAATGGAGGCGCTCATCTCCGCGCCGAACCCGCTGGTTTTGGGCGCTTCGTGGACGATGACGACCCTGCCCGTTTTCTTCACGGAGTTCACGACGGTGTCGCGATCCCAAGGAACAAGGGTTTGCAGGTCAATGAGTTCACAGTCAACGCCCGAATCTTTGATGCCTTGCTCGCAGACATGAACCATGGCGCCCCAAGCGATGACGGTGCAGGCCGATCCCTCTTGGACGATGTTGGCCTGTTCGAGCGGGATGGCGTAGTAGTCTTCTGGGACTTCACCGTCGGGGTGGTTGTTCCACGTGGGAACGTTGTGCGGGTCGCCGTAAAACGGACCGCGATAGCAGCGCTTGGGCTCAAAGAAAATCACCGGGTCGTTGGATTCAATGGCGCTGGTGAGCAAACCCTTGGCGTTGCGAGGGTTGGAGCAGTACACCACCTTGAGGCCGGGCGTGTGCGTGAACTGCGATTCGGGTGACTGCGAATGGTGGTGGCCGCCCTTGATGCCGCCACCAGCGGGCGTACGGAAGGTGACCGGCGTAGAGAATTCTCCGCCCGAGCGGTGTCGGAGCTTGGCGATCTCATTGACGATTTGATCGTAGGCGGGGAAGATGTAGTCGGCGAACTGGATTTCAGCGACCGGTCGCAGACCGTTCAACCCCATGCCCATGGCAATCGCCGCAATGCC
>CAXGZM010000180.1:0-2542 GCA_964014165.1 uncultured euryarchaeote
ACGATTTTCGAATGGAACGCCACGGTTCACGGCGCTGACGTTTGGCCCCTCGACGGCACGCAATGGAAGGACACGGACGGCGACGGCTACGGCGATAACCAATCCGAGAACGCCACCAACCCCGACCGCTTCCCGATGCGAATCGCAGCTGCGAACGACACGGACAACGACGGGTATGCGGACAATTGGACCGAGTACTACAACGGCTCCAACGCCCAAGGCATCTTCATCGATGCTTGCCCCACCGAGTGGGGCAATTCCTCCCGCAGAAATTTGACGGTGTACGCTTACGGCTGCCCCGATGCGGACGGCGACGGCTACACCGACACGTACGTCTTTGACGTTGACCCCGATACCGGGCTTCGCATCAACGAGCTCGGCGATGCCTTCCCCGATGAGAAAACCCAATCCAAAGACAAAGACGGCGACGGGTTCGGGGACAACCCGATCGGCGTTGATGGCGACCAGTGCCCTGAAGTCCCGGGCGTGCTGAACGGCACCGACGGTGTCGGCTGCCGTGTCATCGACGTGAACGACGACGACGGTGACGGCCTCATCAACGAACTGGATCTCATTTGTCCAAACACGCCGCTGGGCGAACAGGTCAACGAGGAAGGTTGTTCACAATCCGAACTTGACGACGATGAAGACGGTGTCAAGAACAACGTCGATGCCTGCCCGGATACCTTGGCCGGCTTGTCCGTTGACGCTCAAGGATGCAGCGAAGAACAGCGAAACTCCGATTCCGACGGCGACGGCCTGAACGACCCGGAGGACAGTTGCCCGAACACTGCAACGGGCATGGAAGTCGACGAGAACGGTTGTTCACAGGCTCAGCGAGACAGCGACGGCGATGGCCTGTCCGACCTTGACGATGCTTGCGATGACACGCCACCGGGCTTCCCGATTCTCGCCAACGGTTGCACCGATGAAAGCGCCCTCGACACCGACCTTGACGGCGACGGCTACAGCGGTGTTTACACGTACGACATTGACCCAACAACGGGCCTGCACGTCAACCAGACCGGCGATGCGTTCCCCAGCGACGCCACGCAGTGGTTTGACCAGGACGGCGACGGCTACGGCGACAACCCGTCGCCGGCGAACAACGCCGACGATTGCCCTACAGAAACGGGTACATCGTACATCGATTTCCTTGGCTGTTTTGACGACGGGGACGGCTATCGCGATGAGAATGAGCCCGAAGGTCTTCGCGGCGACGCTACGCAGTGGCGAGATTCGGACTTCGACGGTTACGGAGACAACTGGGGCGACCCGTCATGGAACGCCACCCGTGACCCTTCCTGGCCGGGCCAGTTCGTGGCCGGTGCCACCAACGCCGACTTCTGCCCGAAAACCACGCCCGGTCTTCTGGTGGACAGCGAGGGCTGCCACATCTCCCAGCGAGACACCGACCTCGACGGGGTCATGGACGACGCCGACAACTGCCCCAACGAGCCGAAGGGCGTCGATGGGTACGACGATGGGTGCCCTTACGTGCCTCTTGCGGGCGACGGTGAGGAAGGTCTGTTTGGCGTGGATGCAGGCGTCATCATGCTGGTCCTCGGCGTCTTGGGCGGATTGGTCATCGTGAGCCTCGTGGTCGTGCGGCTGCTTCGTCGTGAAGACGATGACGAGGATGATGAATACGATGATTTCTACGACGACGAGGAGGAAGAAAACTTCCTTGACACGTTGGACCGGTCTGCCACCAAGCCGATGCGTACACGGCCTGCCCCTCGAAGCAGTTCGTCAACCGCATCCCGACAAGGTCCGAGCGGCCCTGCACCTGCTCGTACAGCACCCAAACGCGAAGCCGGCCCACCGGGTCGTGCCTCGGGTGGACCACCCCGCAGCACTGGCGGTCCTCCCGGACGTGGGTCAAAGAAATCACCCTCACCCAAGGCCTCGAAGGAACCCCAAAAGGCTGGGAAAAAGAAGGTCGTTGCCCGGGACGAAGAACCCGGCAAGAAGGTACGTAAGGCGAAGATCAGCGTCGACTTGTCCATCTTTGAGGACTGGCAGGCCGAGGACCGAGAAGCCGCCGTTGATTGGGTGGCCGGTGCTTTTGCTGATGGCGACCAAGAGCGCACGGTGTTGATGCAGCTTCAAGAAACTGGTTGGACCGCCGAGCAATCCCGAGCGATTTGCAGCCTTGCAAAAAACAAGCGAGGCTGAACGCCCTCGTGAGGGCTTAAATGGGAAGCGACGGTGGCCGTGGAAGGAGGAGAGCGAATGGCAGACGAGACCGTAGCATCTCCTGATGGCATCGAAGTGGACGATGCTGCGGCGTACTTCGGTGTGACCGAGTCCAGCGACGTCCTCCATGCGATGATGGCCATGCCGCGGGAACAGGCCATGATTCAGTTCTTTGAACTGCTTTCCGACATTGTTCTTCGCCCCGGTGAATTTGATTTTGAAGCGGCCAGCGAACGCATGCAGTGCGAGGGTGGAGAAATCTACTACCTCGTCGCAGGGCATCTCGGTCTCATGAGCATGCCCGATCCCTTGCTCCAAGCGCTTGGTCTGCCCGATTCATCCG
>CAXGZM010000181.1:0-2525 GCA_964014165.1 uncultured euryarchaeote
TCGATGAGGGCCGTGTTGTCCATCGTCAGCATGGACGGCGCCACGTCATCGTTGTCGACGATGTGGATGTGTGGGCTGTCCGTCCATGCGGTTTGGTTCCGTGGGAAGTACCACACGGTCATGTCATCGGCCGTCTTGTCGAGGTTCACCTGGAAGAAGTCAACGTCTCGCCATCCGTTGTCATCGCTGGCCTCGAGGATGAGGTGGTAGGTGTTCCCTGCGTACATGGTTTGGTTCCAGGTACCGTCCCACTGAAGCTCGTTGGAGTTCAGGAACCCGTTCCCCTTGGAATCCTCGATGAAGAAGTTGCGAATCACCGGTGTTTTGGACGACATGGACACGTAGGTGACCTTGTCGTTGGCAAAGCCGGGCCCGCCGCCGTCGATGGGGTTGCCCGCAAGGTCGTAGCCTTCAACCCACAGCGAGACCTTGCCTTCGAGGCCTTCGTTGGCCAGGTCGTTGTAGTTACCAGAGTAGTTGGCCGTGGGCGCCTCACCGTCGCCGTTCAGCGTGATGGTGATGTACTCGTCGGCGTCGGGCAGGCCGTCACTGTTCAAATCGTGGTCGTTTTCGACCCACAGATGGAGGTCGAGGGTTGCGGGTGGATTTGGAAGATCTTGGCTGGACATGCGAATCTGTTGGTTGGCTTGTGGAACCACCCACGTGTCGTCGAGCAGGGTTCGCCAGTTGGAATCAACGTTGGAATCGGTCCCTGGACTCAGGACCTGCAAGTCGAGGAGGTTCGGCTCGTAGGTGTCGATGGTGATGTCAAAGGGAATGGCACACGTCTCGTCGGGGTTGTACGAGGAAGGCGGGCACAGCAATTCACCGCTGTCGTAGCCACGAACGGCAAAGCGGTAGGTCTCACTGCCGGCTGCTGCACCAAGATCAACGTTCCAGTTGAAATCGCCGCCGATCACACCGGACCGGTTGGCGACCTCCTCCCACTCCACGGTGATGTTGCCGTCGGTGGTGTTGACGTGCTTCAATTCAAGCACCAAGAAGTAGGAGGACGGGTCGGGGGCTTCGTTCAAATCCTCAAGGCGAATTTGACCGATGAGGTTGATGTCTTGCCCCGATTCTGCACCGCTCAAGGACTGGGGAGCACCGATGCTGTTCTGGAGCTCAAAGGACGTGATACCTGCATCGTTTTCCACGGCGTTTCCAGCGACCGGCTCAAGGAGCACGGCGTCAGGAAGTCCGTTGACGCCGTTGGTGGTCGTGAGGCCAGCATACATGCGAACAGCGGGGGTGTCGTCCCAAGTTGGGTTCACACGGAAGTGCCACGTGATCTCCTTGCCGTTGGTGATGTCAGCCACCGAGGAGGTGGATTCGAGCTGGATGTGGTCGTGCTCGTCACTGGCCTCGGCGAAGGACATGAACTCACTCCATGAGAGCTTGATGTAGCCGGAGGCCGATTCAAAGGTCAACCAAGCATCTTGCAGCGCGGTGCCGGTCGACGGGTCAACAGCGTGGGTTGTGACGACCTCGTAGATGTCGCCGTTCGGGTAGAGGCCGACCGGATTGTCCGTGATCGACAGCGTGTTGCTGTACCCCGTGCTGGAGGAGACGCTGAGGTCGCTCAACATCACACCGCCACCCGTGGAACTGTAAACAGCTACGGGAACCGTAGCGGTGGCGCCGCCGGTCCAAAGGGCAACGCCCTGATTGAGTTCGATGTCAAAGCCGTCGGTTTCATCGAGGGTGATGCCGTAGTCGTAGATGACGTCGAGGTCGACGAGATTCAGGGTGGTTCCTGATGAAGCGTTGGGGGAGTCCACCATGAATCGGAACATGACCCAGTAGCGACCGAATTCGTCTTGATGCGTCCCAGCAACGGATGGGTTGGTCAGCAGGCTCTGCAGGGCTCCAGCGAAGTCCATGGGCTGGTTGAGCATTTCTTGCACCAACGTTGTGCTGTTGGGCATGTCGCCCAAAACAACAGACTGGGAACCGGCCATCAGCGAGAGCTGGAATCCTTCGGTCGGGTCGCTGTTGGAACGAATGGAGATTTGATCCATGCCGAAATCGGCAGCGGTCACGTCTGCGCCCTCGGGCAGCAGGAAGAAACCGCCGGTTGCCTGGCCGTTCACGCCCAGCGTGAGGGTGGCGTCGTCAGCAGCGTAGTTGACGCCGTCAACGGTACCGGAGACAAAGGTGGTTTGGCGACCGAACATGTCGAAGGCAGGCTCGGTGAAGCCGTAGTCAACGTCACCGTCGTCGGCCACGTCGATCTGGACGTTCCTGGCGTGGTGTCCGAATTCAAGGTCAAACCAAATGCCACCGACGTCACAAGCGCCGAGGTAGGAGGTGACGGCGTTGAAGCCGAACAGGGGGTCCTCAAACGTGGTCTTCACGCCGTTCTCGGCGCTGACGCTGGTGGTCTGCCCGGTCGGTGTGATCTCGATGGTCGGCGATTCACTGCAGTCGTCTTGAATGACCGGCGTCATGGCCGTGATCGGGTAGCTGAATTTGCTCCGCTCCAACACGGGGGAATAGGCGTCCCGCTTCAGGTTTGGAACGTA
>CAXGZM010000182.1:0-2524 GCA_964014165.1 uncultured euryarchaeote
CCGTGTGTTCCTGGGTGGCGTCGCCACGGCCGGGAGAGAACGGAACGTCAACGCCGCTCGCCATCTCGATGCCGGCGCAACCCGCGAGGACGATGGTGTCGGCCACGCTGGCACCGTGAGCTGCTGCGAGGGGTTCGAGCACGCCGAGAACCTTGGAGAGCTGAGCGGGTTTGTTGCCGTCCCAGTCCTTCTGAGGTGAAAGACGGATGCGGGCGCCGTTGGCGCCGCCACGGTTGTCCGAGCCACGGAAGGTGGAGGCGCTGGCCCATGCCGTCTCGACCATCTCGGCGACGGAGAGGCCGCTGGACTTGATGGCGTCCTTCAGTGCACCGACGTCGTACGAGGTGGAGCCAGCGGGAACGGGGTCCTGCCAGATGAAATCCTCATCGGGGACGTCGGGGCCGAGGTAGCGGGACTTCGGACCCATGTCTCGATGAAGGAGCTTGAACCATGCACGCTGGAAGGCGTCGGCGAAAACATCGGGGTTTTCGTGGAAGTGCTTGGAAATCTTGCGGTACTCAGGGTCGCGAATCATGGCCATGTCGGCCGTGGTCATCATGGTGGGGACCTTGATGGACGGGTCCTCTGCATCGGGTGCCATGTCAGCCTCCTCCTGGTTGGAAGGGGTCCACTGGTGAGCGCCGGCCGGGCTCTTCGTCAGCGTCCACGTGTCGTCGTACTTGAACAGCATGTCGAAGTAGCCGTTGTCCCACACGGTGGGGTTGGCCGTCCATGCGCCCTCGATGCCGCTGGTGATGGTGTCTCGACCCACGCCGGAACCAAAGTCGCTGGTCCAGCCGAGGCCTTGCTCTTCGAGCGGTGCACCCTCGGGCTCGGGGCCCTTGTGGTCCTCGGGACCGGCACCGTGGGCCTTTCCAAAGGTGTGACCGCCAGCGGTCAGCGCGACGGTTTCCTCGTCGTTCATGGCCATGCGCTTGAACGTCTCACGGATGTCTTGAGCGCTGAGGAGCGGGTCAGGGTTCGCGTTGGGGCCTTGGGGGTTGACGTAGATCAGGCCCATCTGCACGGCGGCGAGTGGGTTCTCGAGGTCTTGGCGGGTGTCACCGTAGCGGTCGTCGCCGAGCCACTCGTCTTCGCTGCCCCAGTAGATGTCGTCTTCAGGATGCCAGATGTCGGGTCGGCCACCGCCGAACCCGAGAACGGGTCCGCCCATGGACTCGATGGCGATTTGGCCGGTGAGGATCAGAAGGTCAGCCCAACTGATGGCGTTGCCGTACTTCTGCTTGATCGGCCAGAGAAGACGGCGAGCCTTGTCGAGGTTGCCGTTGTCGGGCCAGCTGTTGAGGGGTGCAAAGCGCTGGGCGCCGGTGCCGCCACCGCCGCGACCGTCGCCGGTTCGATAGGTACCAGCAGCGTGCCAGGTCATGCGGATGAAGAACGGTCCGTAATGGCCGTAGTCGGCCGGCCACCAATCTTGGCTGTCCGTCATCAAGGCGTGGAGATCCTTCTTGAGGCCCTCGTAGTCGAGGCCCTTGAACGCTTCAGCATAGTCAAAGTCCGGGTCCATGGGGTTGGACTTGGTGTCGTGCTGGTGGAGGATGTTGAGGTTGAGGTTCTTGGGCCACCAATCCTGGTTGGATCGCATGTCCGAGGTTGAGTGGGTCATTCCGCCGCCGTGCATGACGGGGCACTTCGATTCGTCGCCGTAGTTTTTCATGGCGGTACGTCCCGCCGGGGGTTTATTAAAATGAGGACCGTTCTCAATAAGGTCAATCTTCAAGCGCCCTTGAGCGAAGCGACGTGCATGGACGACAGTGTGCCGCTCATCACCCTGGTGAAGAAGGCAGAAATCGGCCCAAAACCGGCGCTTTCGAATGAAAGTTTGGCACTGGAACAAACACTCTCCATGCTTTGTTCTTTTTTATCAGTTGAAGATTTCATTTCTTTCCTCTCATCGCCCATGTTCCAAACGTACGCTCAGCATGAGGAAACATGGCTTTCGCTGGAGGTTGGCTTGTACATGGACCACACCAAAACACTGCAACTCTACCCTGGTCAACACGAGCTCATCGTTGCCGACGACGCCATGACGGGGGCCTTTGACGAACACGTCTGGAAGGGGCAAGCGGACGATACGATGGTGCGTGCCCTGCAGCACTGGATAACCGTCGTCACGTCGGGCGATGCGTGAGCGCTAGCGTGCTCAATAGAAGATCGAGCAGCACGTGAGGGAGCCGTCGGCGGCTCGGATTTCACTCATGTCGATTTCAATGGTGTCCAACCCTCGTTCTTCGAGGGCCGCCTTGACCGTGGGGTAACCCGCTGCCACCATGACCTTCCCGTTGGGGAGGCCGATGGTGTTGCATCCGTACACCTCTTCGCTTGGCATCCAAATAATTTCGCAGCCTTCGGGAAGGTGGCCAAAATCTTCGGGCGTGAGGAATCCTTCAGGTGCCAAAATGAGATTGTCCGTTGGGGTCGAACTGATGCTCGTCAAATGGAGTGCCCCCTCGGGAATGTTGATCACCCGGAGTTCATGTCCGAAGAACTCGAGAAGACCGGC
>CAXGZM010000183.1:0-2421 GCA_964014165.1 uncultured euryarchaeote
TCAAGGATTTCATCTACGACAACCTCGGCTTCATGCGGGTCTTCCTCAAGCCGCAAGGTCAGGAAGCCGACATGGAGGAGCCGCTGATTGTCAAGGACGACTCCACGGTGGAGAACATCTGCGTGAAGCTCCACCGGGATTTCGTGAGGAAGTTCCGCTTCGCTCGAATCCGTGGACCGAGTGCGAAGTTTGACGACCAGCGTGTGGGTCTGGACCACCAGCTGAAAGACGGTGATGTGCTCACCATTGTCGTCAAGCGTTAATCCACTCAAGCCGTCGTGGTGTTGAGCGTTCGGTCGGTCTCTTCAGGGTCGATAAACAACGCAGCCAGCACCACGAAGGTTTCGAGCACGGCAGCGATGTAGAAGATGGTCTGGTAGTTGTAGCGCTCAGCAAAAATGGGCGCCAACTGGTAGCCAATGATGGCGGAGAGGTTCATCATCGCCATGTAGCCCGTGAATTGGGTCCCGCCAACTTCCGCCCAGGTAACCCGCATCATGAGCGAATAGGCGCAGATGGAGACGATGGCCCAGAGGAAGGTGTGGACAATCCACACGAGCATCATGAACCAACCCTCGCTCCAGAGGTTATCGAACGTGCCCCAAACCAAGGTGGTCACGGAAGCGCTGAGCGCCGCAAACATCAGCATCGATTTCCCACCAAATTGGCGTCCAAGTTCACCGCCCGCCATGGCACCGAGCATGGTGACGACGAGGATGATGCCGCCCTTGGTGGCGTTGAATTCTTCTTGGCTCCAGCCCAACTCCTGAAGGAAAAGCAAGGGAAGGATGGGGATGAGAATGAAGGCCAGTGAAATGACCAGGCTCACAGCGATGCCGAGTTGGGCTGAGCGGACCGAAAAAGCGGTTCGGATGTTGCTCAAAATCGTGATGAAATCCCGAACTTCAACGGTGATCTCTTTGCTCCCATCCTCTTCCACAACGGCTTCGCCCTCGTCCCAAGGGAAGCGCTTCTCGCCCGGCCGCTCTCGCATGAACAACGGCACCATCATGATGACAACGAGAATGGGAATTTGGATGAGGAATGCGCCCCGAATGCCCACGGTACCGATGATGGTGCCGAGACCTGCACCACCGATGACGCCGCCGAGCGATTTCGCCGTGAACATGTAGCTGTTGACACGCTCAAATTCATGCGATTGAAGCACGTCCACCGCCAGGGCGTCCGTCGAGACGTCCTGCAGGGCCGTGAACACGTTGTAGACAAAGAACAGCGCCCCCAGCAACGAGATGTTGTCCGTTAGGTTGGGAACGAGCAGCATGGTGATGAGCAGCGCAATCATGCCCGTTTGAGCGATGAGAATCCACGGTCGCCGACGGCCCAGTTCAGGGATCTGAAACCGGTCGATGACGGGGCCCCACAGGAACTTGAACGACCACGGCAGCGTTCCGAGCGTGAGCAAGTAGGCGAGGTCGCCGGCGTCTGCTCCTTCAGCAGCGAGGAAGGTCACCATCGTGACGGTGATGAAACCCCATGGGACACCTTGAGCGACGTAAAGAGCAGAGAGGGTGATGACACGGGCACGGTAACTGTCCACCAGCGTTTCGCCGTCGGAGGTGGATTCGCCTTCGACGACTTCGGTTTCGGGCTCACCGAAATCCAAGTCAAGGTGGAAACGGTCTCGCTGCTTGGTTGACACGTAGCCGATCAAGCCCACCACCGGGAAAATCCAGGCTGCAAACAAGAACAGGGGCAGGGAACCGTCGCCAACGGCAAGAGTCGATGCATCGTCCCCGTTTTCGTTGAGAACGGTGAAATCGAGCACCAACAAACTGACCACCGTGGCGACTTCTTCGCCGTCATCGTTGTTGGAGCAGAATGCGCCGTTGAACGCTTCCGCGTTCACGGTGAGGCTCACGTCGTAGGTGCCAAGCGCTTCCTCACCGAAAGCCAATTGGGACTCAATCTCGCTCTTGGTCATCCCTTCAATTACACCGGAAAGGAGCGACTGATTGTGCCATGTGAGATTCACATCGTGGGAACCGGGGTTCTCACCCGATGCAGAAAGGGTCCACTCGCCTTTGGTGGAGGAGCCCGTGATGGTGTCGGGAGCATTGGCCTCACCGCCGGTACAGACGGGACCGCCCGAGGATTCGTCCTCCCCGTAACTCATGGAAAGCACGACACCGACGACGTTGCTGCCGTTTGCTTCGATGGCGTCAGCCACGGTACCGGATTCAACCGTCCATTCCACCGTCTGACCGTCTTGATAGTAGGCGGACTTGGCCTCAACCTCAATCGTGGCCATCGTGGATTCAACCACGTAGGTACCGGCGGCCTCCTCAGAGGAACCGCCACCGCCTAAACAACCCGAAAGGGACGTGAGCACGACCAGCATCAGCACCAAGTGGACCGGTCGCATGGGTTGAGGGTCCCTCGGCTTGCCTTCAAGATTGTTCA
>CAXGZM010000184.1:0-2412 GCA_964014165.1 uncultured euryarchaeote
GCGGTCCTTGGTTCGAGGGACGGCGGCGGCAAATTGATGATTGCTGCTACCGAAAACACGCTGGCAAGCGAGCGCTACAATGCCGTTGACCTGCTTCGCTCCATTTCACCGCACATCAAGGGCGGTGGCGGCGGTCGCCCCACGTTTGCACAAGGCGGTGGGTCTCACCCCGATGGCTTGGACGATGCGCTGGATGCTGCTCGGGAAGCCCTGGGCGTCTGATCATAACAGGCTTCGAATTGCCTCTCGATCAAAATGCGAGACGGCCTGCCTGAATGCTTCTTCGGGTTGGAACCAGGCAGCGGCAGAAATCTCCTCGGCTTGGAGCGTGAGTTGACCCACGTCCCCGTTCCACGTTGCTCGATAGGTGAAGGAAACGAACGAAATGCCTTCGTCGTTGAAGATGTTCTGTGTGACGACGGGCTCAATGTCATCGAGGGTGATGGTGAGGCCCAACTCCTCCAAGGTTTCCCGTACGCACCCAACGGCTGGATGCTCGTCATGGTCCATGTAGCCGCCGGGCAGTGTCCAAAATCCTCTGAAATGACCTCGCTCCACCTTGCCCATCAACACCTCGCCGGCATCGTTGACGACCATGACTTTGGAGACGAGCCGATGGATGGACCGGTAAACGGCGTCCCGCACGACAGGATGAACGGCGTTGTCGGATGCACAGGCGTCTTTCCATGCCCAATCCTTCGGCCATGCCACGTGCGGGTAGGCCTTGACGACGTTGTACGTGGCATCGTTGTAACGGAGACACAAGAGGTTCTTTTCCTCGTATTCAATCCCCAGTGCGTCCACTTCATCTTTCGTTGGGAAACGAATCAGACAGTCCGCTTCAACACGGCCTTTGACCGGCTTCTGTGGTCCATGACCGCTTGAATCCACCAGCAGCACTTTGCCGTCGTGCTCCAAGTAGATGACCGTCGATGGGTGCACGGTCTGCCGACCTCTCCGCCGGTCAAGAACCCTCGCTCGCTCAGCCTCACTCCTTGGGGTGGTCGATTTCCTTGGGTTCAGGCAAGGTGCCTTGGAGCGTTTCAGAGACCTTGAGTTCTTCCAAACGCCGTCCCTGAGGAAGCACACGACGCTCGTAGGAGTTCATCGTGGCGTCGTAGGCTTTGGCCGCCTTGGACAGATGCCCGCCCACCTTCACGAAATGATCCACGGTCGTGTTGACACGCTTGTACAGTTCCCGAGAAACCTCGTAGATTTCATTGGCGCCCTCTGCAAGTGCGTGTTGTTGCCAGTAAAGGGCGACGGTGCGCAACAAGCCGAGCATGGTCACCGGGGTTGCGATGAGGACCGATTTGCTCATCGCGTAGTCCATCAAATCCGGGTCCATTGAAAACGCAGCGGCAGCCATGGCCTCGCTGGGAACAAACATGACCACGTGGTCGAATTCTCCCTCTATCGTTTCCTGGTATCCTTTTTGACTGAGTTCAGCGATTCTCCCACGCATGGCCTTTGCGTGTTTTTTCAGCAGTGCTGTCTGTTCATCGCCCGAATCGAGTTCGGCGGCCTGAAGGAAGTGCGCGCCCGTTGCCTTGGAGTCGATTGGAATTACCCCGCTGTCAGGCAAACGGACCACAAAGTCGGGCCGCTTCCCGTCAGAGAGCGTGGTTTGTTCATCAAAATCGATGTTCTCAGACATGCCAGCCATCTCAAACAAACGACGAAGTTTCACTTCACCCCAGTTGCCTCTTGCCTGGCTCGATGTGGTCAATGCGGTGGACAACGCCGTGGTACGGGTGGAGAGTGATTCGGTCTTTTCACCGAGCTCCTTGAGATGACGCTTGATGCCTTCGTACGCACCGGATCGTTCTTTCTCCATCTCTGCATTCATGGCGGTGAGTTTGGCCATTTCGTCTTGGAGCGGTTTCACGAGGTTGGCAACCTCCAACTTACGCAGGTCCAATGCATGGGCGGCTTCCTGCTGTTGAGTCTCCAACTTGGCCTGGGCCAATTCGATGAACCGTGCTGAGTTCTCTTCGCCGATTTTCAAGGCGATGTTTTCCACCTCTGCTCGTATTCGCTGCTCGTTACCTGCAGCACTCGCTTCGTTGGCTCGAAGTTGTTCCTCAGCACGAATGAGTTGGCCGGCAAGCGATTGCTTGGCCACCAACCAGCCCACCGTTCCACCAATGGCGAGCCCAACCAGAAGAAGTCCGTATTCCACAAGTGCTGTCATGCCTTTCCAACCACGACGACGGTATATGATGAATACGATAACATCAACCTTCAAATCTCACCGACTGTTCGTGTCCACCATGCGATTCGAGCAGTTGAACGAAGGCGTGTGGGCCATGACCTACCTTGTGGTTGACGAGTCCACCAACCAAGCGGCCTTGGTGGACCCTGTTTACGATTTTATGCAACAGTACGTTGACCTCCTGGCCCAAGAAGACC
>CAXGZM010000185.1:0-2399 GCA_964014165.1 uncultured euryarchaeote
GTCACCCGCTCTTACCTGCTTGAGGGCTACGAGCGGGACCACAGCCTCTACCCTCGTCGATTGACCACGTTTGAGTGCGGCAGCGAACCCGTTGGCGAGGCCATGATTCAATTTCACTTCCAGTACTACTGGTACGCCATCATCTTCCTCGTGTTCGACGTGGCCTTCATGTTCCTCGTGCTCGGCGGCATGGTGGCTTCTGACGCCACCGCTCAAGACGTCGTTGACCGGGAGGCTGCCGTTGCTCGTGCAACCGACGCCTTGACGATTCTCGGCATCTTCTTCGCTACCATGTCGCTTGGCGTCTGGTACGTGTTCCGCAAGCGAGGTCGCATTTACATCTGAGGTGGTTCAACATGGCAGGACAAGACGAAAACTACGCTGCATTCAACAGCCGAGCCCTTGTTGAGATGGTCGGTGATGTCACCGATGAAGCACTCAAGGCAACCAAGATCAAGCAATTCCTCAGCGTTCTTGCCGGGCGTTACTTCAACTGGGCGGGGCGGAAGTCCTTGTTCACGCTCCACTTGGGTATCAAGTGCTGCGCCATTGAGATGGCCGCTGCTGCAACGCCTCGCTTTGATGGCGACCGCTTTGGCGTGCTGTTCCGCTCTTCGCCCCGTCAGTCCGACGTTCTGCTCGTGAACGGGCCCATCAGCAAGAAGTTCGCCGATAAAATCGTCCGTCTTTGGGAGCAAATGCCCGAGCCCAAGTACTGCATTGCGATGGGCGAATGTGCGATTTCTGGAGGCCCGTACTTCCAGTCGTACAACATCCTCGAGGGCGTGGACACCGTGATTCCCGTTGACGTTTACATCCCGGGCTGCCCTCCGCGACCCGAAGCCCTGATCGACGGGTTTGGTCTGCTCCGCGAGAAGATCATCCGGATCGGTGCCGCACCCAGCAGCGGTCGCAAGGGCGACAAGCCCATCATCGTCGGGGAGGACTGAACGTGGGCATGCGCATCACCAACGACCAAGCCGATGCTGCAGCAGCACATGCGGTCTCCAGCCTCGCCGACCGTTTCGGTGGCTCGGACGTTGCTGCGACCGTGGAACACCACGCCAACGCCCACAAGATGGCCTTTACGAGAGTCAACGTCCCCTCACAGCACTGGACGGCCGTGGCCAAACACCTCCGATTTGACCTGGGCGTGAATTACTGCTCGATGGTCACCGGCACGCACTACCCCGAAGGCGGCGACGACCGTGGCTGGGAAGTTGTCTACCACTTGATGCGCCAGCCGGTGTTGGACCAAGCACCTCACACCAACACCGTTCACGTCGCTGAAGAACTCCAGGGCATGGACATTCCACTGGAGATTGAGGTCGTTATCACGCTCCCTCAGGGCGAAACGCCAAGCGTACCGAGCGTTCAGGACATTTGGGTCGGTGCAGATTGGAACGAGAAGGAAACGTGGGACCTCGTCGGCATTCAGTTTGAGGGCCATGAAAACATGCACCGCGTGCTCAACCCCCACGACAGCCCGGACGGTTTCCATCCCCTCCAGAAGCAGCACAAAATCCGCTACCACGATTTCAACGAAATGTACGACGACGCCCAAGGCTTCGGTCGAAAACCCACCGACGAGGGTCGCGTAAAGTGAGGTGAAACCATGGCACAAATGTGGATTACAATGGGCCCCCAGCATCCAATGACGCACGGCCTGTGGACGTTGCGCGTGAAGGTTGACGGTGAAACGGTCGTCGATACCGAAGCTGAACTCGGCTACATTCACCGTGGCGTTGAAAAAATTGCAGAATCTCGCGACTTCACTCAAATTACGCCGTACTGCGACCGACTCTGCTACGTGAGCGCCATGACGTGGGCCAACTCCTACATCTACGCCGCAGAAGACCTCCTTGAGGTCGAAGTTCCAGAGCGAGCAGAATACATTCGCCTCATCGCTGCAGAGTGCCAGCGTCTCGCCTCTCACTTGATGTGGCTCGGTGCCTACGGCCCCGACATTGGCAGTTTGACCCTCATGACCTGGTGCATGCGAGACCGTGAGATGTTCCTTGACCTCCTCCAAGAGCTCGGTGGTTCTCGAATGCACTACAACTACCCCCGTGTCGGTGGCGTCAAGCGAGACATCCCCGTCGGTTTTGCCGATCGCCTGATCGCCAAGGTCAAATTGTTCGAGCATCGCATTGACGAGTACGAAATGATGCTTGACGAGTCCACCATTTGGCTCGTTCGTCTCCAAGGTGTCGGCTACGCCAAGGCCGAAGACATGGTCAACGCCGGTGTTTCCGGCCCCAACATCCGGGCGGCCGGTGTGAACTACGACGTTCGCTGGGCTCATCCCTACTCGGTGTACGACCAAGTCGACTGGGAGCCTGCCGTTGAGAAGCCCACCTCCGTGAAGGGGGCAGACTGCTACGACCGCTACCGTGTTC
>CAXGZM010000186.1:0-2344 GCA_964014165.1 uncultured euryarchaeote
GCAAGGAGGGAACGGGGCGTTTGAGGCCAGCCTTCGGACCGATTGCGACCAGGACGGTGGCAAAGGCATGCAGGGCATCTACGGCGAGTATTTCGACAACGACGGCGTGAGTTTCAGCTCCGCCAGCATGCCGTCGCTCATCGACAGGCAGCCCGACCGCATCCAAATCGAGCCGCACCTTAACCGGGGGTCCTCCAACAACGCCTATCCCGGTCTTGACGATCGCTTCAAGCAAGATTGGGGTGCTCGCTTTAGCGGCCTTATCGATGTGCCTTACGCAGGAAACTGGACGTTCTTCATCAACTCGGACGACGGTTCGGAATTGTGGGTGAACGGCGAGTCCCTGGCGACCAACTACGGGATGCACGGCATGAGGGAGCGTTCCGGTTCCGTCAACCTCGCCGAGGGACTGCATGGGTTCCGAATTGAATTCTTCCAAGGCGGCGGACCGCACGGCCTGATCTTTTCCTGGCAGGGCCCCAACACCTCAAAATCTGCGATACCGTCTTCCGCATTTTACGTCGCCACCGACGAGGTGCCGAAAACCTCCAACCTCGTTCACCGCTGGTCCTTCGAGGACGGGAGTGGAAGCGAAGCGACGGACGATGGAAGCGGCCAAGCCAACCTTTCTCTGGGCGGTATGGACAACACCAACTGGAGAACCTGCCCCGACGGTTCGTGCCTATGGTTCGACGGCAGTGATGACGTGGCCAGCGTCAACGTGGACGACTACGACGGTAACCTCACCGTCAGTCAGTGGGTGTGGGCCAACACCACCTCGCCGTCGAATTATGCCTCAACGTTTGCCATCAGCAACCAAGCCGGTACCAACGCAACCTTCCAACACATGATTTCCAACCAACAATGGCGACTTCACAACAACCAAACCAAAACTTTCGGCGACGTGGTGGCCCAGCGCTGGACGCACCTCGTGAGCGTGTTTGATGACGGGGACATCCGCCAGTACATGGACGGCGTTCTGGTTAACCAAGACACCTACCCGGACGGCTCTTTCACCAACGTTGACCTCTACAAGCTTGGCGTCAATCGGGCGGGAAGTGCCTACTTCGAAGGCATGATCGACGAAGTGATGGTCTGGGACATCGCACTTGAAGACCAAGACATTACGGCGCTTCGGCGTACCATCATCGACAACTGCACCTCCTATTCCGGCGCCGGTGTTGGTGTGGCCACCCTCGAGACCACATTCACGGTGCCGAGCGAACTGAAGAACCACGCTTGGAACATTTACGTGTACGGCCAACGGGAAGGCGAGGTCAACGGCGCTTTTTCGCTCAGCGTTGACGCACTCGACAGCACCGGAAACGTGCTGTCCACCAACACGTCGAACACCAAGACGTTCACCACGTCCTGGGCCTCGCAAACCATGCGAATGCGGCCTGCGGCCAACGCAACGCAACTGAACATCCACGTGCTGCTTGACATTGAGTCCACCTCGACAGTGGGGTCGCTTTTCGTGGATTCCGTTGTCCTGCGTGCCATTCGCCCTCACATGGAATGGGTCAACGGCTCCATCGCAGACACCGCTGTATCCACCGGCGGCCGTTCCTTCAACTGGGGGACATCGTACGGGCAATCCCTCATCGCTGATCTGCTGGAGGACGGGGTATCGGGTGCCAAAGGTTACGTCTACGAGCCCTACCTGACGGCCGTCGGTCTGCCGAGCACGTTCCTGCCAGTCTACGCCTCGGGCTACAACCTGGCTGAAAGTCACGCCGCTGCCAACCTGTACACGGGTTGGATGGGCGTGGTGGTCGGCGACCCGAAAATGGCACCGTACGTGAGCACCCTTCACGACGTGAACGTGGTCGCTGTCCGTTCGGTCGGCCACGTCAATCTCGGTGAGGAGACCACGATTGAGGTCATGGTCGAAAACCTCGGGATGGCGGCGTCAAACGGGACGTTGGAAGTACGCGGGGTGCTCGGGAACACGCTGCTGAATCAAACGACGTTGACGCTTCCTGCGGGGAACGAGGCAGGAAGTCGTACGACGGTCAACGTGACCGTCGTTCCTGCATCGAGCGGCTACCTTGACCTGCGCTTGCGCTACGTGAACAGCACGCCGGAGCGGAATTTTGGAAACAACATGCAATCGATTTCGGTCATCGTCAATGCGCCGCCGGTGATCGAGGACGTCTACTGCAGTGCATCATCGCTGTCCCGTGGCGGCTACACAATTTGCACCGTGGTGGCCACCGACGATGCCGGAGTGACCAACGCCAGTTTGGCCTGGCAAATCCTCCGGACGAACGAGACACTGAACGAAACCGCATGGAACAACGTTCAGCTTGGAGCGGTAAGCGACACGCGATGGGAAACGTCA
>CAXGZM010000187.1:0-2323 GCA_964014165.1 uncultured euryarchaeote
ACGGCGATGCCCACAACACTTCGCCCTCGAGGCTGTGGTACTCCAAGCTGGCGTTGGCGGTTGAAGCCAAC
The DNA here is from genome assembly GCA_964014165.1 of uncultured euryarchaeote. Classification (GTDB taxonomy): domain Archaea; phylum Thermoplasmatota; class Poseidoniia; order Poseidoniales; family Poseidoniaceae; genus Poseidonia. The sequence continues at coordinate 72 of CAXGZM010000187.1, forward strand.
CCGTCGTTGACGACTTCGAGGCTCAGTTCATCATCATCGAGGGTGATGGATTGGACGGTGAGGCGAGCTCGCCAATACCAGACGTTGTCGATGAGGAAACGCATGACGTCCATCTCTTCTGCGAGCCGGTCGTTGAGGTTCTCAAAACTGCCGGGGATGAACTGCTCGTCATCGGTCTCGAAGGTAAAGGTCGGGAAGCCCATTTGACCGTAGCCGTAATCCCTGCTCGTACCGCAGTTTGGATACAATCCCTGGTTGGCGTTTTGAATCGGGATTTCCGAAACGTTGGCTTGGACGTCGTCTCGAATTCGCCAAAACAACTCCCAGTCGGGAGGCTGCTCGGGCCATTTCCCCCACGGGTAGAGGATGATCCACACGCCGGTGTGCATCGTCACGTAGAGGTCAGCATCGGTGACATGGGCGTCGATGTACGCAGCGTTGGCGGCCGTTTCTGCTTCGCTGAAGGCGCTGCTTCCCGGCTGGGTGGTGGTGCAGGTGTTCCAGTAATGATCGTAGTTGCGGTTCAAGTCCACCTGGTTGATGTTCCAGCGGGTGTCAATGTCGTTTCCGTCCGGATTAAGCATGATCAGGATGTGAAGCTCGGTGTTTTGCAACACGGCAACGGCGTCCTGATTTCCATCGTTCCATCCGTTAATGTACCATTTCGCCGACAGCCAGGCGAGGGCTGTTCCAAGGTATTCGTTGCCGTGATGACCGCCGTCGATGTAGATGATCTCCTTGGCCGACCCGTTGGGTTTGGTCTCCATCGACCAGTCCGAAAGGCGCACCACCCAAAGTTCCCGTCCGAGTTCAGATTTTCCGGCGCTCACCAAATCCACGATGTCGGGGTTATCATCGGCCCAATCGTTCACTTCCATGGTGAGGGCGGCCCATGTCATGTGGACGTGGTTGTCGATGGGTTCACCCGGCCAAACGGCCGTTTGAGCGGGGTCGTATTGAGCAGCAGCGGGCGGAAGGACCGCCAGCATCATGCAAACAACCAACCCGACGGCTACTCGCATGGTTGTCCCTTGAGGCTGCGAATCAAAAACGCTTGCATGCCGGGTGGTCACCAGTCGGAGGTGAAGGCGTTGGGGTTGGCCACCTTTTCGCCTTCCCGCGTCCAGATGCTGGGGCCGTCGGTGGCGTAAATGTCAGCGAACGGGTCAATCTCTTCCTCTTGCAGGTTGCGCTGCATGTAGGCCTCAACACGCTCACGAAGGTCGGGTTTGAACTTCCAGTAGTGGATGCGCCACTCGCGTCCGTCCCAGAGCGTGGTTTCCTCGGATTCTGTGGTGAGCAGGTCGTAATCCTGGAACATGTAGAAGAGGTTGCGGTCGGTTGGTTCAAGCGCATTGTCGATGATGCGGTTGTAGAAACCGAAGAAGCCGAGGGCGTGTTCGGCCATGCCTTGAGCGACCTCGGCGTCCATGTCGAGGTCAATGTGCTGTTGAATCGCCTTGGTCAGTTCTGCAAGTGTCATGCCCATCTTCTCGCCTCCGAACACAGTGACCGGGTGGTTTTCAGTCCCTGTTGCTATCTTTTATTGGTCACCGACCAATATTAAGTGTTCTATGACTTTTCATGAAATCGGCGCTTTGGACTTGGAAATCGGGGGTGGTTTCATCGGCAGGATGATGAAGGTGGCGACGGCCGACACGGTCCATGTCGGACGGCTTTGAGGAGGGGGCGTTTCTTGGCCTGCCGAGGGGTGAGGGTCCAGCCGACATCGCCGTTGTCCCTCTCGCTTACGAATTGACCACGTCCTACGGCACCGGTGCATGCGAAGGACCACGGGCTTGCATTGAGGCCAGTGCCCAAGTTGAATTGTACGACGATCGGCTAAGCGCTGACCTTCCGGCAGGCCTCGTTATCGCTACGGAGCCGGTATGGGAGGGCGATGCACCCACGCTTCGGGGGCAGTTGGATGAACTCGCAGCGCATGCGGCGCAGTTCTACAGCGGCGATTTGTTCCCACTGTTTTTGGGAGGTGAACACGGTATCCTGCCGCCCATCATGCACGCCGCACGATACCATCCGATGGTCAACGGGGACCTCAACTCCTTGACCGTGGTCCAACTGGACGCCCATGCAGACTTGCGCGACGCACTTGACGATGAGGTGTTCTCTCATGCATGTGCTGCTTCACGCAGCCTTGACGTTGGCATCGGTCGCCTGTTGCAAGCAGGCATTCGAGCGTACAGTCTGGAAGAAGCCGAGCGCATCCGGAACGATGACCGCATCACGACCTT
>CAXGZM010000188.1:0-2307 GCA_964014165.1 uncultured euryarchaeote
GGGTTGAGCGAATCCCCAAACGCTTGCAGGTGTTGACCTTGGAATTCACGTACACGTGCGACGCAGGGTCGTCACCGACGATGATAACGGCGAGGTGCGGCTCAACTCCTTGTCCTTTGAGGCCTTCGATGCGATTGAGCAACTCGCTTTCGACTTCGGCAGCACACGCCTTGCCGTCCAATCGTTGCGCTGGCACGTACCGTCCACCGTACCGGTTCCCTTGAGCGTTCCGAGTCGCAAATCAACATCACAACGGAGTTTTGAAGCCAATGGCTCGTACGATGCACCAGCCGGCTCGAGCCTCAAAGATGGCGAAAGCACCGCCAAAGATACCTCCGGCGACGGCGTACCAGCCCAGGCCAACCGTGAGAACATCGGCGGCGAGCAGCGCAGCCAAGATCAGCGAGCCGAGGATGGCAGCTGCGCCTCCGAGGAGGCGTGCGGCCTTGCCTTTGGCGTCGATGTTGCACTCGAACATGATTAACCGTAGCAAGGTGAGTATTTGAATCGCTGTTTCGCAAGGGTGGAGAGCCAACGGAGGGACTCGAACCCCCGACCGTCTGATTACAAATCAGACGCACTACCAGCTGTGCTACGTTGGCCTCGCTTTGCAGGGGGGGCTCTCCCCTTGATGAATCAAACGGAACCGTCCGCCATTCGACATGGACGGTCAAAGCAAAAAGTGAACGGGAACTGGAAGGCCCATGGACGAGGACGGTGCGATGCAGTTCCTCGCCAGCCACGGGCAACAGAAAACCGGTAACGATGTGATTTTCAGTTGGTTCGCACGGTATCAACAGGCCGCCGCAGCAGGGGCTGCCGCCGTCAACGGCACGGTCGGAGCGCTTCTCAACGACGACGGAACACTTGCGATCAACACGGTGGTGGACGAAGCGATTCGACGAGCCCCTGCGCCTGAGTTTGCCGCTTACGCTCCCCTGAAAGGCCTGCCATCTTTCCTTGACCTTTCCATCACCCTCGCTCTTGGTGAACATCGGCAAACCCTCGAAGAAATGGGTGTTCACACCTGTGCGACGGCTGCACCGGGCGGTTCCGGTGCGCTGTACCTCGCGGCCTCGAACTTCGCTGAACGCGGTGAATCCGTTCTCCTGCGCGACCGATATTGGGGTCCCTACACGGGGTTTCTGCGAGGTTGCGGCTTGGGCATCAGCACCTACCCTTTGCTCCCAGCAGTCCCCAATTCAGCGACACCGCTGTTGGATTTGGAACGTTTCGAAGAGCGCCTCGCTGAACTGGCACGCGAACAATCCACCGTGATGACGTGGCTCAACGACCCCGCTCACAACCCCACTGGGCTTTCCCTTCCTCCCGAAAGTCGGTATGCACTGTTGAACACCTTCATGGAAAGTGCGACACGCAACGAACACACGGGCCACACGCTTCTCATCGATGCTGCCTATCACCTCTATGCCGATGAGCCGCACGGGTGGGCGGAAACGATTGCAGAAGCGCTGGACGCCGGTCTGCCGTGGCCGGAAAATCTCCTCGTTGTTTTCGCCATCTCGCTTTCAAAATCTCACACGATTTACGGCCTCAGAACGGGTGCCCTCGTGTGCCTGCACCCGGACGCATCCAACATCGCACGTCTTGAGGACGTGATGGGAGTCACCGGTCGTCAAACATGGTCGGCTGCCCCTCGCATCGCTCAACACGTGCTGAGCGAGTTGCACGCCTCTCCGGACGGGGGTGCTGCCTGGTCGGCAGAACGCGACCGTTTGGCATCCCTGCTCACCGCCCGTCGGTCCAAGTTCATCTCAGCCTGCGAACGATTGGGTGTGGCCGTGAACCCGAGCCATGACGGCTTCTTTGCATGGTACGAGTGTGCCGACCCCGCCTCCATCGCTGAAGCATGCGCCGCTCACCATGTCTACTTGGTACCGCTGACGGGTGGCGTTCGTATCGGACTTTGCGCCGTTCCCGAATCGCAAGTTGAGCGTGTTGCAGAAGCGCTTGCGAACGCCGTGGAGGCGGTGAGATGACGCGACTGAGTCGTGAGAATTTCCTGATCACGGGCTTCGTCTGCATCCTGTTTGGGGCTTCGATGAGCGTGGCGGGGCTGGGCCCCATGGCCATCACCGTGGGATTGTTTGGTGTGGTGTTTTTTCTCGTCGGCATGAGCCTTGGGCGACAAACCGGCCTTTCTCCCGAAGCCATTGCCAACTGGCAGCCCGACGGGGAACCCCTCCCCGAAGCAGGCCGCTTCATGTTCCGTGTGGACGTCACCCTCGACGACCCGGTCCGGACATCCGTTTTGTGCGGCTCGTGCGGTCATGTTCAGGTGGAGGA
>CAXGZM010000189.1:0-2251 GCA_964014165.1 uncultured euryarchaeote
TTGACCATGACCAACAACGCCAACGGGTTCAACCTCATCGGCCGCACGGTCATGACCGTTGACGACCAAATTGTCTACACCAGCGAGATCGACCCGTTGACGGGCGAAGTCGTGCCCAAGCCGATGATCGTCACCGGCCAACTCAGCGACGAGCTCGGCGTGAACCTGACCGACCGCAGCATCCGTGTGAACTACGAGATGGTGAACGGCCAGACGGGCCCCGTTGCCTGTCAATCCGGCACCACCAACGTCGACGGCTTCTTTGCCATCACCTGCCCGCTTTCGGACGTCATGGCCGGGAAGGCCAAGGTCACGGTGTCGTACTCAGCCTACGACAACAACGACGCCTACCGTTACGAGAACAAGACGGTGCAAACCGAATTTGACGTGTTCTCCAACTCCACGCTGCAGATCACCGAAGTTGGGCCGTTCAAGTCCAGCGTCGATCAGTACGTTGCGCCCAACGGTTCCCGCTACCCCGTGCTGTACCTGAAGGAGTCGTTCCACATCGACGCCTTCCTGGCGCAGTCCAACGGCCAAGCCGTCGGCGGAAAGTGTCTCAACATCTACCTCGACCCGGACGAGAACATTCGTCCGCTTGCCACGGTCCGCACCAGCGACATCGACGGCAGCGTTGAATGGTTCAGCGGCGACCCGCTTCAGAACCCAACCCTCCGAGGCGTTGAGACCACCGGTGGCAAACTCGAAGGTTTCCGCACGCTGCGTGTTGCCTTTGAGCCGGACCGGAACATCCCCGGCGGCTGCGACAAGGACAGCAGCAACGCCCTCAACGGCTCAGCCATGGACATCGAGATTTTGGTTCGGTCCCGCGTTGATTTGCAGGTCAAGCAGACCTGGAGCAACAACGGCGTTGACGTCGACACCCCGATCATCGGTGAAATCGCACTCCTGCGAGACCGACTGGACTTGGCAGTGGAGAACGAAGAAGTCATCTTTGCATACGAATTCTACGGCGACACCGACGACGACGGTGTTGAGGACGCATGGGTCGTTTCGGACCTGAACAACAAGACCCGAACCAACGAACAGGGCGTTGCCACGTTCGAATGGTCGTTCGTGGGTCAGAGTTGCGATGGAACACCGTGTTCCGGACAGTGGCGCATCACCGCCTATTACCCCGGCTCGACCTACTTCGCGCCCTCGCAGGACAACATCACCCACGAGATCATCTACCAGAAAGCCGATGCTCTCGATGCATCCGGTGGCCTGTTCAGTCCGGGCAACCTCATCGGTTTCACCATCGTGTTGATGGCCCTGCTCATCGCCGGCGCCATCTACTACCAGCGTGTACAACAGCAACGCCAGGTCCAAGCCCTGCGAGGTATCCTGACCGACGCCATGATGCAACTCGAAGCCAGCAACGAATACATCGCTGCCATCTTTGACTGCTACAAGAGCCTGGTCAAGCACTTCCGCAAGTACGGCTTCATGAAGAAGGTCTACGAGACGGCGCGTGAATTCGAAGCGGCGGTTCGCTCTGCGTTCAACATGGTCCCGGCCGATCAGCTGGATGACTTCCTGTCGATCTTTGAAGAAGCGCGGTATTCCGAGCACACCATCGATGCAACGCACCGAGACCGTGCCATGCAGACGCTCGGTGCCATCACCAACTCGTTGACGATGGCCCTCGGCGAAGAATCCGTGGTCAAGCGCATTGACACGAGCAGCATTTACGACAACCTGACCAAGGCCGGCGAATTCGTCGCTGCCGATGGCTCTGTTCGTCAGGCTGGCATCGTTGAAGGCGAAAACACCGACTTCAAGATTTGAAGTCCGCCCCTGCCCCGTTGAGGCACGGTTGAGCGAAAGCAAGGTTCTCCAACGCCTTAACCTTCAAAGGGTGGAGGCAGGTGTGTTGGTTCATGGACGACTGGAAGGCACTCATTGACCAAGCCATGCAAATCGAAACAACCGATACGATCGGTGCTCACCAAATCTACGAAAAGGCCGTGCGAGCGGCGCTGGCCGATTCTCAACTGCTGCTCGGCGATGTCGAAGCTGCAGCGATCATCGAGGCCATTTACGGGGCCCTGGTGGCGTACTCCCAAACGGTGATGCTCCGAATGAAGGCTGAAGACCCCGAAGTGGGCGGGCCCGATCATGCGTTCCGCGCCGGCCAAGCCTACGGCGTCAGTTGCATCCTGAACCACCTCATCGACCGGTTGACGGACGTGGCCGGTATCACCGCTCTGGGCGCACTCGACGACTTTTCGGACATGCTTCACGACGA
>CAXGZM010000190.1:0-2145 GCA_964014165.1 uncultured euryarchaeote
TGAACCGACGGAGGGATGTTTGATGCAAATCACCAATCAGAAGCGAATCGCAGCTCGTCTGCTGAAATGCGGCGAAAACCGAGTGTGGATCAACCCGTTGTACGTGGACCAAGTCGCCTCAGCCGTCCAAACCGACGACATTCGCGAGTTCATCGACGAGGGCTGGATTCGAGCCAAGCCGGTCAAGGGAACCTCCCGTGTCCGTGCCCGTGCCCGAATCGCTCAGAAGCGAAAGGGCCGCCGCAAGGGACAGGGTACACGTGCCGGTACGGCCAACGCCCGGAACCCTCGCAAGAACCGCTGGATGCGAACCATTCGCAGCCAACGCCGTGTGCTGAAGGACCTTCGAGAGGACCAAACGATCGAGCCTTCCCAGTACCGCCGCTACTACCTCAAGGCCAAGGGCGGTTCCTACCGCTCCATCGCTCACATGCGCTCGCAAATGGCGCTTGAGGGCGTTGAATTCAAGGGAGGCGATGAATGATGGCAGGCAACAACCGCCGCTCCATTTTCCGCCGACGCAAGGCCGGTTTGACCGACTACCGCCGTCGCTTGAAGTTGCTCCGCGGTGAGAAGGCCCGTGCCGTCGTGCGCGTGTCCAACACCCGTACCACCTGCCAACTCGTGTCGTGGGCTGCCGACGGCGACCTCGTCTCGGTCTCCATGACCGGCTCGGATTTGGTTAAGAAGTTCGGCTGGCCGAGCAACCGCTCGCTCAAGTCCGTGCCCGCTTCCTACCTCGTCGGCTTTGCCATGGGCAAGGCAGCGGTCGCCTCCGGCACCGACGAAGCCGTGCTCGACATCGGTCTGGCAGCCAGCACCCGTGGCGGGCGTGTTTACGCCGCCCTCAAGGGCATGAGCGACGCCGGCCTTGACATTCCACACAGCGAAGACGTTTACCCCGATGAAGACCGCTTGAACGGCGCTCACATCGACGACGGTCTCGCTGGCGAGATTGAAACCACCAAGAACACCATTGAGGGGGCCTACTGATGACCGAAGAACACACTCCAACCATGGCGCCCGGTTTGCTTCAAGCCTACGCTCCTGAAGAAGTCGATGAGATGCCCGACCCACGCCGCCGCCGACGCAATCAGGACGACCCGATTGCCAACCTGCGCAAGTGGGAACCACGCACCCGCCTCGGCGCTGCTGTCATGGCAGGGAAGATCATCACCTACGAGGCCGCCCTGGCTTCCGGTCTTCCCATCCGTGAAGTGGAAATCGTGGATGCCCTCATCCCCGACCTTGAAGACGAAGTCATTGACGTGAACATGGTTCAGCGCATGACCGACAGCGGTCGACGTGTTCGATTCAACGTCATGGCCTGTGTCGGCAACCGAGACGGCTACGTCGGCCTCGGCATGGCCAAGGCCAAGGAAGTCGCTACCGCTATCCGAAAGGCCATCACCGCAGCAAAGTTGAACCTCATCGCCGTGCAGCGAGGCAACGGTTCGTGGGAATCTTCCCCCGGTCCCGGCAACACCGTCCCGTTCAAGGTCAACGGTCGTGCTGCCTCCACCCGTGTCACCCTGATGCCCGCAGCCAAGGGCAAAGGGCTCGTCATCGGTCAAACCGGCAAGAGCGTGTTGCAACTCGCCGGCATCGAAGACGTGCTGTCCCGCACCAAGGGACAGACCCGCACAACCATCAACTACGCCGCTGCAACCTTCAATGCGTTGAAGAACATCAACACGACCCGTGTCACCAACGCACAGCGTGAGAATCTCTACATCCACACCGGGAGGAAGAATGCATGACGTTCATTGTTGTACGAGCACGAAGCGATGTCAAGGTGGAGCGATCCATCCGTGAGACCATGGGTTACATGAACCTCACTCGCGTGAACCACGCTGTCATCATCCCTGACAACCCGCAGTACCGTGGCATGCTCCAGAAGGCCAAGGACTACATCACGTGGGGCGAAGCCGACGCTGCCATGGTCGAGCGCATGCTCGCCGAGCGTGGACGCATGATGGGCAACGCACCGCTGACCGATGCCATCGTGGCCGAGCACAGCGACTACAAGAACATCAGCGAATTCGCCAAAGCCATCACCGCCGGTGAGGCACAGGTGAAGGACATTCCTGGACTGAAGCGCGTCTTCCGTCTCCACCCCCCTCGTGGTACGAAGGGCTGGGGCGG
>CAXGZM010000191.1:0-2088 GCA_964014165.1 uncultured euryarchaeote
GCCCACCCTCGGGTCCACCTTCCGGTCCACCCAGCGGTCCACCTTCGGGCCCACCTTCCGGTCCCCCAAGCGGCCCTCCTTCGCGGCCCCCTGAACTGTGAGTGATGTCCATGTCCGATGGTTTTGCAATGGAATTGTGTGGTGCAAAAGGCTCCTACCAAATCGTGCCCGACGACATCACGGCCATCGATCTTGATGCTGTGGGAGGTGCCATCGAAGCAGCTGGGTACGAGGTGGGTGTTCGTTCCCGCTTGTGTTGGACCTTCACGGGTCGTTGTGAGATGACCTTGTACCCGAGTGGAAAACTCATGGTCCGAACCGAAGACAACGACCTTGCTGCCGATGTCGCTCATCAGCACGTCACGCAGTGGGTCAAGGCGTGAGGGTTGGACATGCTCTCTTCCGAGCTGATCGCACACGTCAACGAAGGCGGCGTCGTGGCATACCCGACCAGCACGCTGCCGGGGTTGGCCTGCCTGCCGGTTGAATCATCGCTCGACGCCCTCTTTGAGCTGAAGCAGCGGCCTGCCGACAAACCGGTCAGTTTGGGCGTGCTCTCCCTCGATCAGGCCGCCAGCCTTGTCCGGGTCCCCGAGAAAATTCGGGCGCTGGAAGCGTCCTTCCCCAAAGGCGTCTTCACGTTCATTCTGGATGCTGTTGCTCCCCTTGATGTTCGGTTGGGCGGACGTCGCGTGGCGGTTCGTTGTTTAGCCCACCCCACCGCTCGCCAACTCGTGGAGGCTTTCGGGCCGATCACGGCCACGAGTGCCAACGAATCAGGTGAATCACCTGAACCCACTGCGGAAGCAGCGGGCGCATCGTTGGGTCTACCGAATCACGCCATCCTCGCCGGCGATTGCCCCGGTGGTGTAGGGAGCACGATTTTGAGCGTGAGCGAGGGCCGCGATGGCGTGGAGGTAACTGTTATGAGAGAGGGCATCGTACCTACGCATAGCGTGGTTCAATGGTGGAAGAATCCAACTTGAAGTATTGGCGGGATGCAGGGCACGTAGCCCGTCGCACCCTCGAAGCCATGAAAGATGAACTTCAGCCCGGGAAGACCTTCCACGAGATCATCGAGGCCGCCGAGCGATTCATTCACCGCCACGGTGGGAAACCAGCGTTTCCCGGCACCATCGCCGTGAACGATTTGGCAGCACACTTCACCACCAACCATCAAATCGAAGGTGTCGAGGGTTGGGACGGCGACATGGTGCTGGAAAAGGGCGATTGTGTGAAAATTGATTTTGGTGTTCACATCAAAGGCCACATCGGTGACAACGCCCTGACCCTTGAGATCGGCAACAGCAACGAGCACACCGAGCAGATCAAAGCCGCCAAAGAAGCGCGAGATGCAGCGATTGAGATGCTTCATCCCGGAACGCCCTGGTACAAAGTCGGTCAGGCAGCGGCTCAACCTTCCTTGGACGCCGGGTTCCAGCCCATTCGAAACCTGTGCGGCCACCAACTCAAGCCTTGGGAGCTCCATGCCGGCGTTTCCGTGCCGTCCTACGCATGCGGCAAAGACAACCGTGGGTTCACCGGTGTGGTCGAAGAAGGCGGCGTGTACGCCGTTGAACCGTTCAACACGACCGGGGAATCGGGACTCATCGAAAACATCGGTCGCTCCAATTCGTCCAACATTTACCGCGTTACGGGCCTGACCACCTCTCGAAAAGCGCGCGCCAAAAACCAACTCAAGCCGCTTGGGGCGCAAATGGCTCGTAATTTGGAAGAGCGGTACTCAACCCTCCCCTTTGCCGAGCGCTGGGCGTTCCCCATGCTCAAGAAACCCTTCCCAGAAGCCGACGAAGCCAGCCTGCAGAGCAAGTGGAATGCCCTGGTCAAGAAGCTCATCAGCATCCGGTTCTTGGAAACCTACCACGTGCTGCGGTGCAAAGACGGGGGCAACATCGCCCAGTTCGAGCACACGGTCCACGTCACTTCCGGGGGCCCGGAGATCCTCACCGTCGAGTAAAGCGGTGTTTTTCTCGTCAAAAACGCATATAAACCGCGTTCACCTACGATTTCATGAACAGGGCTGTTGAAGTTCTCGTTGAGTGCATCCCATCCCCTCTCGTTTTCTCT
>CAXGZM010000192.1:0-2086 GCA_964014165.1 uncultured euryarchaeote
CTAAACCATCGGTTATGTAGTTGCGAGTGTGCTACCTCATATAAATCTAATCAAACCGCCACGCTGCGGATTGAAACGAGAAGCATTGACCCCGAATTGCAATCCACGGATCGCTGAACCGAGCACGCCATGCCACCGATGAGGCGGCATTCGAATGGGACGGGGGTCACTCGCCGGTGATCAAACGCACCATGGTACGCACGTGAATTCCGGTGGCGCCGTGGCCGACCATCTTGTTGGTCTTGGCGCCCCAGTAGGTACCGGCGATGTCCATGTGAGCCCAGGTGATCTGCTCGGCGTCGTCGCCTTCGCCGCGATTGGGAACAAACTGCTTGAGGAAAGCGGCAGCGGTGTTGGCGCCGCCCCAACGACCGGCGCCGAGGTTGCGGGTGTCAGCGATTTTGGAATCGGTCATCTCCTTCTCGAAAGCGGGAAGGAGCGGCATGGGCCAGGCGAGTTCGCCGACGTCGTTGCCCGCTTCGTGGATTCGGGTTCTGAAATCGTCATCGTTGGACCACAAGCCGGTGGCTTCGTGGCCGAGGGCAACGACGCAGGCACCGGTGAGGGTGGCAAAGTCAACGATGTACTCGGGGTCATAGTCGGTCCCTGCCTTCCACAAACCGTCGGAGAGGACCAAACGTCCCTCGGCGTCGGTGTTGAGCACCTCAATGGTTTTTCCAGAGAGGGTGGTGATGACGTCACCGGGTCGCTGTGCGTTGGCTGCAGGCATGTTCTCGGCCATGCAGGTGATGCCGATGACCTTCCCGGGATAGCCGCTGGAGGCAAGGGCTTCCATGGTGCCGAAGACGGTGGCGGAACCGCCCATGTCGTACTTCATTTCGTCCATGTTTGCACCGGGCTTCAGCGAGATGCCGCCCGTGTCAAAGGTGATGCCTTTGCCGACCAACATCGGATGGCGTCCTTTCTGGTCGCCGTTCAGGGTGAAGATGACCATGCACGGTTTGCGAGATGAACCCATGCCCACCGCCACGAGTCCGCCCATGCCGTGTCGCTTGGCCGCTTCGTAGTCGATGACTTCGACCTTGACGTTGTCGTATCCTTTGGCCCATTGTTCTGCCTGCTCTGCAAAGGCCATGGGGTACATGTCGTTGGGTGGGCAGTTGCCGAGGTCTCGGGAGAGGTGAACGCCGCTCACGACGGAGGCAGCACGGTCGATGGCTGCGGACAGGGCCGTTGCGTCGCCTTCGTTGCAGTTGATGCGAGCCGACAGTTTGGTGTCGTCATCCTCGTCGTCCTTCATCTTGTAGTGGTCATAGGAGTAGTCTCGCAGCATCATGCCCTCTGCGAAGGAGGCCATGCTTGCGAGGTCAGCGTCGTGGAAGACCACGGTCAGTTCGTTGCCGTGTACCTTCTTGCAGGAAGCCACCACGGTAGCACCGGCTTCTCGGTAGGCGTGAACGTCGACCTTCTCGACCTTGCCGAGACCGACGAGCATGGCCTTGCCGCCTTCTGTACCGGCGAGGGTCATGGTTGCGTTGGCCTTGGCCTTGAAATCGCCGTCGCCCAAAACACGGTTGATCTGTGCCTTGAGACTGGAGGGGATGCCCTCTACGATTTCGGGGAGTGCTTCTTCGCCTTCAAAGAGCGGGAGGACGAGGGTTCCGTTGATGTTGTTGCCTGAACTGATGGTCACTTGCATGGGTTCACCGACATGACCGAATGATTTCTTACACTTCAACCCTCGTAGTCAGCGGTCAGCCGCGTCGATACGAAAGGTCGCTCAGATGCAATCTTCGTCTCGGCCGGTCCACTCCCCTCGTTTGAGGGTGCTGACGCCGATGAAGGACAGCAACACGGAGACGGGGCTGAACAGGCCGTACCCGAGAAGGAACCCTTCTTCGTCTTCAATTACCGTGAACGAAACGTTGCTGTCCACGGTTTCGTTAACCCAAATGGCGGCGTTGATGACGCGCTTCTGGTAGTTCATGTTCCACGTACCGTCTGCGTCGAACAGATCTTCATCCACCCCAAAGGCGATCTGCGTGGCGTTGCTGGCGTTTACACCGAAGAACGGCGATGCCCACAACACTTCGCCCTCGAGGCTGTGGTACTCCAAGCTGGCGTT
>CAXGZM010000193.1:0-2069 GCA_964014165.1 uncultured euryarchaeote
TGACATGGTGTCTCGTGGGCTCGGAGATGTGTATAAGAGACAGCACCGACATTGAACACGTCGAAGCGCAAGGCGGCCTGCTTGGCATGGACCATCACATGCCGCCTCCTGCTCCGAAAATCCTCTCCAAGGATGAGCGTCGCAGCGACGACAGCGGTTATGTCCGTCCACTGCGCCGTCGTTGAGGGAATGTCCTAAAACCGAGCAGGCCCCTCTCAAGTTGGGTGAAAGCATGCGGATGGCAACGACGGTCGCCCTCATCGTTCTCCTGGCGACCTTGGGTTCGCCGAGCACGAGCGTGCTCCCCTCGGCCCAAGCAGCCTCAGGGTGTGAAGGCCAAGTCGTTGCACCAGACTGGAACACAAGCCTGCAGCGCATGGCCTTGGTGCCCCACAGCCCCTACGGCAATCCCTACGCCTTCGACCCGTATTACGAAGAGTCCGATGATGCCACGAAAGGCAGGGATCACGAGACCTCCTACGGGTCTGCACCGGCCGAGTTTGACCCCTCGCTTCATCCCGAGGAGGCGTGGATGTACAGTCCTTCGTGGCCGCTGCCCACGCTTGAACCTTTGACGTCGGGCCAATACACCGTCATGGAAATCGGCAACGACAGTTCGGGTGTGCTCCGAATGAACCTCTCGAGCGCACACCGAACGACGTTTTGCATTTCGCTGTACGAGGTGAACGAGAACGTCACTTCACCGGCGTCTGCTGACGTCTACCTGATGACCACTTCGCAATACAGCGCCTACGAGGAAGTGTATCGAATGATGCACGGCGGATGGTGGTGGGGCGATCTCGACATCGCCGGCGGTGACGGTGATGTGTTGAGCGACATTCCCCCTGAATGGCGAAGCTTCAACCCACTCGGCTGGCAACCTTACCGCGACGTTCACACGTACGAACAGCGGGAGGAGTTGACCTTCTCCGTAGCCATGGACGCTCCGGAGGTGTACTCCTCGTTGTTCGGTGGCTCGGAATGGCAGGATTTCTACCTCGTCATCGACGCTTGGGACAACACCAACGACGATGACGAAGGGGCCATCAACGGTGTGCTGGTTGCCGATGTCACCGTGCTGCCGTCCGAGCGTTCTGCATTGTTACCACCCTGGACCGTGCCGCTCACGTTGTTTGTACTGCTGGCGGCTGTCGTGGTCGTTCCTGTCGTCCTCAACAGCCGATACATGCAGGCTGGTCTCGATCAGCAATCAACCGGAGACAACCCCGTCCCCGTGATGGAGCAACGCTCCGCAGGGCTCGAGTAGAACTCAGTATTCCATCAGGGCCCACGCATTCTTGAGGTCCCGGATGTTCACCAGTCCCTTGTTGGAGAGTTTGAATTCCGAGCGAAGGGTTGCGTAGACAAGCGATTGACCGAGAACGGGAGCGTGAAGGCGTGCCCAATCGCCACCGTTGCCCAGCGCCATCATCGAGAAGGCGTGCTTTGAGCTCTTCAATTCGTAGCTGGCTTCGACGATTTGAAGCGCATCTTGGTGGTCGTTGACCGTCCCGCAGAACTTGAACACCTCGCCCTCCTTGGCGTGCTCGTTGACCATGTTGACCAACTCATCAGCGCTGGGCGTGGTGGTCGTGTCGTGGATGGAGGAAATCACCTTGACGCCTGCATCGTTCGCCTTGGCGAGCAAGTCGGTGCGGCTGCTGTCCTCGATGGAGAGCTCCAAATCGATCGTGTTAACGCCGGAAGCAATCGCCTTCTCGAGGATTTCCAGACGCTGAGCGTCATCGCCCGGGTAATGGCCACCTTCGTCCGAAGGTCGAACCGTAAAGATGACGGGAAGGGGGATGCTTTCTTTGAGGCTTTGAATCGAGGCGTCCACGTCAATGCTGTCCATGTCTCGGACAGGCCACTCGCTGTCCGGTGGCATGACGTGCTTGACTTCGCCGTCCTCGCCTTCAACCGGCTGTGCTTCTGGTCGCTTGAGGTAGAGGCGGTCAAACCGGACTTCGACAAAGTCTGCGCCAGCGAGGTTCGCTCGTGCTGCTTCATCCGCCATCTCTTTCACGGTCGTTCCTTCAAGGGAAACGCACACTTTTGGGTCAGCCATG
>CAXGZM010000194.1:0-2065 GCA_964014165.1 uncultured euryarchaeote
GTACCCATGTTGGTGGTGTCGATCCAGAACTTCGCGAAGACCATCGAACCGACGGTCATCAAGGCCACGTAGAACACCACGTGGACCATGATTTGCGTCAGGGAGTGCCCAAAGACGTCACCCTGCTGGTTGAGCAGCGGGATGAGCCAGTCGTTGACACCGTTGACCATGCTGGCGTACCAGGCGAACCCGCCTGAGGCTGTGGTTTGACCGGGTTCGTAGGTCCCGATGAATGCTGACGCTGACATCCATCCGTTCTGGCCGAGAATCGGCGTTTGACTCAACGTTGGATGGCTCCAGAAGAGCAGCGTGAACATGTTGATGTTGGCGAGCAAAGCAGCCATCAAAATGACGGGAATGTTCGAGGCGTAGACCAGACGGATGGGGTACTTTCCACGGTGGCCACGAACCTTGCCGTGGGTGAGCGGCAGTTCCAGTTTACTGGATTCTGCATACGCCACGACGAGGAACACGATGATCGACGACACGAGCGCCGCCACGGGGTTCACGTGCGTCAGGAGCATCACTTCGAACCCGTTCGCTTGAATCATCTCGTAATTTGTTGATTCACGGAACATGTAGAAAATCATCGGCAGCGTTCCGGACGGCGGATTCTGGATGGAGTACGGCGCACCGGTGGTGGTGGCGAGCGGCGAGAGCGTTCCCACAAAGGTGGATTGTGCTACACCGGCCGCGATGAAGAGCGAAATACCGGAACCAATGCCCCACTTGCTGACCAATTCGTCCAGCAGGAACACGAGGTACGAACCGGCAAAGAGTTGCGCCACGATGACGAAGTTGGCCCAACCCAGGCCGTAGGCGTCGATGAGCCACTCGCTGGGGTCAAGGAACCCGTAGGTTTGCGGAATGGACTCGATGGGAATCATGATGAGAACGAGGAGTTTCTGCACACCCTGGTACATCGCCTTGTCTTCGGAGTTGCTGAGGTCGAGACGAATGATCTTGGCACCGGCAAACAGCTGCATGATGATCGAACCCGTAACGATGGGACCGATGCCCAAGTGCATGATGGTACCCGAAGCACCGGCCATGATCGAGCGGAAACCGCTGAACAGGTCAAGCGCTTGTCCGGACAGACCGAACAGCATGACGTTGGTCATGGCGAAGTAGATGATGAGCACGAACGTGGTGGTCCACATCTTCTCGTTGAAGCGGACGTGGCGTTCGGGCTTGGTGATGGTGGGGTAGACGTCCACGAAGCGGCTCAAGGCGTAGAGACGGCTGCTCTGATCGCCGCTCCACATGAAACACGTGAGGATGGCGGCAGCAGCGAATCCAAGCAAGAGAATGCCCACGAGGAAGAAGCCAACGCCTTCGTCGTAGCCACCCCAAGCACCGGGGCGTACGTACCAAACAGCGATGGTGCCGAAGACCAACCAACCGGTCAGTTTTCCGTAGCGCCCGACAAAGGGCATGTCCTTGAGACCGGGTGGGAGGTCCTTCTGGAAACACAGCATGCAGTAAGCGACGTAGGCCACCGAAAACACGAGACCGAACACGGCGGCGTCTCGGGCCTGCCCGCTACCGGACAATTCGTCGGACTGCCAGTAGATGAGAAGGGCGTAGTACAGGACACCCGTCAGTGCGATGGCCCATGGAATTGGCTTGTGCTTCATTGTGAATCACCTGTTGAGGTTCACTCTTCTTCCCACTCGTCGTCCCAGTCGTCGTCATCACCGGCTTCGACGGAGCCACCAGCGGCGGCGACCTTCTCAGCGGCACGGGCGCTGACTTCGTCAACGATGACGGTCAAGGCGGTGCGGATTTGACCGCTGCCGAGGAGTTTGTCAATGCCCATTTCGGTGAGGTTCACGGTGTCAGCACCGGCGGCCATCTCTTCGAGTTGGCCGACGTTGGCGGTGACGTAGACGGTGCGCAGCGAGGGGTGGCGGTTGAAACCGTGCATGCCCCAGTGCTTTGGCATGTACTTGATGCGCGTCATGACACGGTGCTTGTTCATACCAGCGTTACCACGGCCACCGCGCTTTCCTGCGCCACGGCCGGCTTTCTTTCCACGACCGTGGTAGCGGTTGCGTCCACGGTG
>CAXGZM010000195.1:0-2029 GCA_964014165.1 uncultured euryarchaeote
GAACGCCCCAACGCCACCCATGCGTGGGAAAGCCGGCACCGACTCTCACGCTGGACGCTCATGGAGCTCCCGCTTCACCCCTCCCACCATCTCAAGGCCAGCACCCCCTACCAGCGTCTTGACGTCCACGAGGAGGCGCCTCAACTCCCGCTCGGCTACTACGGCATGTTCTGGTTGGCCTTGTTGCCTCCGCTGTTCGGCCGATTGATGCAACAACAGGCGAAGGCCGCCGGTATCGCCGTTTGAGTTCGCGATGAATCTCAGTTCTCATCGTCAGCCGCTGAAAGGTTGCCCCAAAAGGCACCGGCTCCTACGTCGGCGACATCCTCGGTCTGCGGCGGCGAAACATGGGGCGCCTTGACGGTGC
Source organism: uncultured euryarchaeote (assembly GCA_964014165.1). Taxonomy (GTDB): domain Archaea; phylum Thermoplasmatota; class Poseidoniia; order Poseidoniales; family Poseidoniaceae; genus Poseidonia. The sequence continues at coordinate 368 of CAXGZM010000195.1, forward strand.
CTGCAGGGTCCAAAGCGTCGTTTCCGGCTGCCCCGGTGAGGTCCTCCATTGACGGGTAGGCGGACGATGCGTAGGGGTCGGTTCCGTCCTTCGCTGGTCCGGAGGCCTCCATCCCATCCTCGGTGTCTTGCGAGCGGTTCGTAACCTGCACGCCATGGGTCCGTAGTTCCGGCAACAAGGGATGCGTCCCCTGTACGCCTCGAATCGATCCGACCAAGAGAGATCCACCCATCCACATGACAAGCCCGCCCGCGAAAATGAACGGGATTGGGAAACAGATGAGAAAAAGGTGGAAACCGCTGTCGGTTCCGTCAGCAAACCACATCATCCACGGCGGTAAAAGGACAAAGGGCGTTCCAAACAACATCAAAAAGAGTCCGAACACCACGCCGCCGATGCGCTCCTGTCGAGTCATGGTCTGCTTGTCGGAGGCGGTTGCAGGTGCGTCATCGTGGTTGGTTTCCCGACCAGCATAAGCACTGGCCATCGTCTGGGCCGTGGCCCGGTCGTGGCCTATCGAGACGAGGTATTCGACGTACTCGTCGTGTTGCATCAGGTTTCCAATGGCCGCCGATTATTTTGATGGTTTCTCCGAAATTTGGTAGAAATTTCTGCGTTGATTTGGTTTGTTCATCAACCGGACCCAAGGGCGTTTCAAACATCGGTTGATATACACCTTTGGCTGGCATTGATATGAAAGGTGCCGTGATGTTATCAGTTGAAGGACTCACCAAAGCGTTCGGTTCCGGCTCCAACAAACTTCAGGTCCTCAAGGGCGTGGACATGCACATCAAACAGGGCGAAATGGTCGCACTGATGGGGCCGTCTGGCTCTGGAAAATCCACCTTGCTCAACATCATTGGAGGCCTGCTGGCCGGCGATGACGGGACCATCACCCTCGCAAAGCGATCGTACGGACTGAAGGGTCCCTCCAGCGTGGTGGATGTCCGACGGGAACTGGTCGGCTGGATTTTCCAAGATTTTCATCTGCTGGACAACTTGACCGCCGTGGACAACGTCGCCATGGCGCTCGAGCTCTCCGGTATGTCATCGGGCGAAGCCGAAGTTGCAGCTCACAACGCCCTGGAAAAGGTAGGTTTGGGCGACCGCATGCACTTCATTCCGGACCAACTTTCGGGCGGTCAACAGCAGCGTGTCGCCATCGCTCGAGCCATCGCGGGCAACCGCCCCGTGTTGCTGGCCGACGAACCGACCGGCAACCTTGACATCGCCAGCGGCAAAGAGGTCATGGCGCTGTTCAAGGAACTCTGCCACGACGAGGAGAACCCGATTTCCATTCTCATGGTGACCCACGACCCTGACCTTGCGTCCAACGCCGACCGCATGCTGTTGCTCAACGACGGCCGAACGGAGGCCTCCGACATTCGCTCCGCTTGGGGCCTTGATGATGAGGAGGCCGATTCGACATCGGACGACACTCAACCTGCGGCGGAAACCAGCGACGGAGGTGAAGAAGAATGAGCACCGATCCTCAGGAACTCGTTCCTGCCGACTTTAGCACCGATCGTTCCCGGTTTGGCCGGGTGGCTCACAAAATTGTCGAACTCCCCAGTTCACTCCGTCTCGCCGCTCAGGGTGCCTGGCGTGGGCGGGAGCGCGGTTTGGCCGTGATCGCCGGTGTCTTCCTCGCTTCGCTTGTCA
>CAXGZM010000196.1:0-2026 GCA_964014165.1 uncultured euryarchaeote
TTCGGTGTAGAGGATGTTCATGGCGTGCGTTTGCATCGTGAGGCCGGGACGCGGTTCTTCTTCTCGCATCCTTGTCTCGAGACGGTCGACGATCTCCTTCGTTTGACGAATGTTGAAATCGGCTTCTTGGAGCGCTCTTCGGAGACTTCGAGTCATCTCTCGGAGTTCTTCTTCGTCGAGTTTGCGCTTGTTCTTGAGCAGACCCAGTGAGCGGAAGATTCCCCTCGACAAGCCCTCAAGTGCCATGCGTGGGCGTCATGGTTGACCCATTTCAAACCATGCCCTTGCGTGCGTGGCTCAATCGGTGCTGTTTCGTGGAATGAGGAGCGAGAGCACGTCTTCATCGAGCGAAGCTTTGACGAGGCTGGATTTGACATGGGTCTCGGTTGGAATGGCTTGTTCGCGGCCGTTTACGCCAACGAAGAGCACGCCATCTTCGCTTCGCAGGGAAAGATCGGAGCGTTCAAGTCCGGGGAAGTGGAGTTGGATTCGCTCAACATCGCCGTCAATCTCGCCCACCATCCCACGATGAACCTCGTGATGAAGCACGGAGCCAACGGCGTGCGGGCCGATGGCGTCAGGGAGGGTTTCAGGTTCCCCGTAGAGCGTGCGGCCCACATTGCGGAGGGCATCAACGCCGACAATTTCCGAGTCAGCCAGTTCGAGTTGCCCCACGTTCACGTTGGCGAGCCGCTCGCCGAGTTCAGCGATGCGGTCGAGTTCCTGTTGGCGTCGCTTGGCAAGGAAGGGGTGGTCAAATTCTGGTGTGATTCGATTGACGAGGCAACCGCCGATGGGCAGGTTGTACTCGAGGAGGGACTCGTAGGCTCGCATGGTTTCGTTGATGCCCATGCGTTCCGGGATGGTGACGAGCGTGAAGGACGAGGTAGCGGGATCGCTCAACACCCGACGGACGTGGAGCACCCTTCGGCGGAACCGTTCCAATTCTTCCTTCATGGCGTCGCTTTCCTTTCGTCCAAAGAGCATCGAGCGAATGCCGCCCGAGACGCGCATCAAACGGAGCAATCGACCCGACCATGCTTCGATCAGTTCCGGTAGCGAGAGGAAACGGAGGGTGTGACCGGTGGGGGCGGTGTCAAACACCACCACGTCCCACGTTGGGTTTTCCATGTGCTTGAGAAGTTCGTCAAAGGCGAGCGCCTCGTCCAAGCCAGGGAGAATCATGTCGGCCGTCTTGATGTCCGACTTGACGTCCTCGAACTCTTCCTTGGCCGAAGGGTCCAGCATCATGCCAAGGCCGCCGAGTCCTCCCATGTTGCCGCCCATGTTGTTGACGGCTTCACCGACTTTTGGAAGCAGGTTGGAGAGTTTTGCCTCCGGGTCCATTTCGAGACCAAACAAGCCGGGGACGCCCTCCACTTCGACCGGAACCGGGCCCAATTCGACATCGAGTGAATCCGAGGTGGAGTGCGCCGGGTCGCTGGAAACGAGCAGAACACGAAGGCCAGCATCCGCCAACCAGACGGCGGTAGCCGACGATGTCGTGGTTTTTCCCACGCCACCTTTCCCGCCGAACAGGAGGAGCCTTGCCATGAGGCGGGGAGTTCGTGGGGGTGTTTGAATCCCTCCCCTCGCTCCTTAGCGGCCAACGAATTCATGAAGGGAGGCACACAGGACCGGCCATGGTTTCAGAACTCGTGCTGTTTCAGCTCTCGAGTTTCTGTGCCCTCATTGGCATGACACTCGGATGGCGCGGCGTCATGACCAAGTTTGCGGGTTTTTACGACCTTCCAACCGCATGGAGCCAAGTGTTTTGGGGCATTGTCCTCGGCGGCGTGTACGCCGTCATGGCGGACGGCTTGCTCTTCCAACCCTACTTCATCACGGTGGAAAGCGAGGCGAACGTCTATGCTGGCCTGAACATCTTTTCTTTGCTCCTTGTCGCCCTCATTGCGTCGGTCTTCTCCCACCTGTTGCTGCGACGCTCGCGTGTCAGGAAGGGTGGCTCTCAACCATCGAGCGGTTGGGCCCTCGGCTTGGCCATCGGCGGCATGACGGCCATGGT
>CAXGZM010000197.1:0-2019 GCA_964014165.1 uncultured euryarchaeote
TCCAGCGTGAGAGTCGGTGCCGGCTTTCCCACGCATGGGTGGCGTTGGGGCGTTCGTCGTCGCCACGACGCAGCCCGTGGTGCTGGAGGTAATTCACGAACTCGAGCAGGTAGATGGCCACGGCAGCCTGAGCCAGGAAGGCCACCAGGTAGGGCAAACCTGCGATGGCCAGTGCCAACAAGAACAACGCTTCCACGGAGAGGGCCCGCTTCGTGTCGACCGGTCGGGCCCGAAACGCTCCCTTGACCTGTCGAGGAATCGTTTGCAGCACGTGGTAGTAGACGCTGCGGCCCCAAGGCGAGGAGGTCGGATCGACGTCGCGAGCCCAGTGCCGGTGGTGGGTGTGGTTGTGTTCGGTGGTGAAGTGGAGGTAGAGCACAGAGAACAACGAGAGACGTGCGGTCCACCAGCTCCTCGAGCGTGGTCGTCGATGGCCGAGTTCGTGAGCCGCAACGATACCGGAGGCGCCGTTGGTCAGCCCTGCCGAGGCTGCACCCAGGAGGACCATGAGCGTCAGGCCGTCAAGGCTGGCACGCCACAACAGGACACCCACCATGACGGGAACGAACACGGCGTGAAGGTGCACGATGATGTCGTGGGCCCGTCCTTCCTGAAGGGGTTCGGTATCGCTGGACTGACCCAACACGATTTCGATAAGCGGGTAGACGCCGAGGAACAGCACCAGCGGGAGCGCCATCCACGGACCACCCACGACGAGGCACGCAGCTGTGATGACGGGAGTCAACAAGCCCCAGAGATGGGGCACCCACGTCCAGCGATCGCTCATCAAATGCCGTCACGCACACGTGACTTGTAAAGGATGGCTTCAGTTCATGCCGAGCAGCGCTCGAAGACGAGCAGACAGGCTACGACGGGCGAAAATCCCGTTGCGGGTCACCTGGGCATCCATCGTCTCGTTCACGTAGCGTTCCAAATATTCGTCCATTCAAATCGTCCTCCTCGATTGAAGCTCGCCTCGTCGGTCGACACCGGCACGGTAGAAAGCGACGGCCGTCATCCAGCGATCCCAAAGGCTCCGGCCGAACACCCCGTTGCGATAGGTGAACGACGATACTGCTTGCTCGGTGTAGGTCTCCAATTCTTTGTCCATGTGCATCGCCTGAAAGGTTTGCTTCTTTCATGTAGAATGTAGTGCCGGACCTATATCAATCACCGGTGAAATTGCCAACACAAGGATGTTAAAATAAAATCAGGTGTTTCAAAAGACACCGTTTGAGGGGTCCCGCTGAACTGGCGCAGGGTCGGTTTTTCATTGAGCAAAACCGTGAACAAACGGTTAAGTGCGCGCCGTCAAAGTTCTGCCCATGGGGAAGAAAGGTGTTCTTTTGATGAACGTCGGTACACCCGACGAGCCCACGGTGGCGTCGGTCCGAACCTACCTTCGTGAATTCCTCCTTGACCCCGACGTCATTGACATTCCAGCCCCGCTTCGCCACCTCCTGGTTCGCGGCATCATCCTGCGAACCCGGCCACGAAAAATCGCTCCGCTCTACAAAAGCATCTGGATGGAAGACGGATCGCCGCTGAGGGTGTACTCCAAGCGGGTCACCGAGAACCTGAGAACCATCAACCACGACATTGAGTTTGAGTTTGCCATGCGATACGGCAACCCCAGCATCCGAAGCGGCCTCGAGAAGCTCAAGGCATCGGGCGTCACCGACCTTCTGCTCCTGCCCATGTTCCCCCATTACGCCCAGGCCACCACAGAATCCTCGTTGAAGCACGCGCACAAGGAACTGGGCGACATGAAATGGCAGCCCACCCTCCTCGAGATGGGCCATTTTGAAACGGCAGAGGAATTCATTGGGCCCCTCACCGAATCCATTCGGCCGCACCTCGACGACGACACCCACCTGCTGTTTTCCTACCACGGTCTACCCGTGTCTCACGTCAAGCGAATTGACAGTTCGAAGAACCACTGTCAGACCGTTGAAGCTTGTTGCACGGTCAAGTGCGAAGCGAACAGCCTCTGCTACGGTCGGCACTGCAACGAAACCA
>CAXGZM010000198.1:0-1968 GCA_964014165.1 uncultured euryarchaeote
GCCGTCGTGTCTTCGTACACGATGATTTCAGGCCGGTCTTTGGCCATCCAATCGTCCACTTTCCACGTGTCCGCAGGGTGATCCGTACCGATGAGCATCGACATTTGCTCTTCGACGCCGATGGCGTCGGACCCAATCCACATCGCCAAACCAACCATACCGGGTTGGTTCATGATGTCGTGATCCAGACTTGGTCCAATGTAGACGCGCATCGGCCAGACTTCCTCGTCTTTGGGATAACCGTCGGGGTCCACGGCAGGTTGGGGATCACACCCACCTTCACCGCCTCCATGATTGCCTCCGCAGGGTGCACCGCCACCACCTGGCCAGTTCACGCCCGCCATGTCGAGGTTCACGTAGTTCGTGACCTCCACGTCCGGGTTGTCCTCTTTGACCCAGTAGTCGGTCCAGAAGTCACTGCCGCGCTTTCCACCTTCCTCACCCGACCACAAGCAGAACACCATGGTGTTTCTCGTGTTGAAATTGGCCATGGCTTCGGCTACGGTCAAGACCATGGCCGTTCCCGCCGTGTTGTCGTAAGCACCGACTCGGGTTCCGTAGGTACGGCCGAAAATGTGAGGGTCGAGCATACCACCGTTCACCGGCGGTGCAATGTCGAAGTGGGCACCAAACACCATCCATTTGTCCGGGTTGACCTCACCGAATCGATAGCCACAGATGTTGTACGCCTCGGGGTTCTGGGCACCGGTCATGAGGGAATCGTAGGTAAACCGTTGCGTGATCACTTCAAGTCCGAAACTCTCGAGGTTTCCGATGAGGTACTGTGCAGCATCTTCGTAGGCAGCGTTTCCTTGGCCTGCCCATCGGTCGAGGTACCCCACGGCACCGTCCGCTGCATCGGTAGGGTCGGGCGTTTCATCCGACATGTGACTGATGTAATTGAACACGTTGAGGCCGTCGACCAACCCCGTCGAGTGCCGTCCTCCTTCAGCCTCGCTGTAGGCGGCCGCCATGGGCCGTTCGACCGGTATTCGGACAGCGAGAACAGCTCCGCCGCTGTTGTTGGAAGGAAGGACTGCATCCAACGTTCCGTTGCTGGCGGGCACGCGCTGGATACCGGGGTTGTCCGACTGCTCGTTCCCATCTCGTTGAATCCACGTTCGCCAAGATTCCTCGATGGACCGGATGGGCCAGTTCTCTCGACCGTACTCACCCAGCATCACCACGGCGGTGTCGGTTCGTGGTGGCGCCAACAGCGTCAACATGACCGACTCACCGGCTTTCATGTCAATGACCGTTGAATTCTGGACAAAACCAAGGTCAGAATTGAGCATGAGGTAGGGAACAAACACGGCCAGGTCAACATCAGCCTTGATCGTGACGCCCTGGAAGACCCCACCGGTCAGCACGGGTGGCGTGATGACCACGTCTTCGGTCGATTCCAATCCAACCCCGTCTTGCTGCCCAAAGCAGCCCGAAAGCGGCGTTAGAAGCATCAGAAGCACCAGGAAGGTGGCCTGGCCGAATCGCTGTCCCATTGGTTGGCCGTGGTGGTTCACCTTCTCAAGGTCTACCCTTCGCCGAACCGATTCTTTGATGAGGTTACAGGTCCAATCAACCAATGAGAACATGCGTGAACAACGACAACGACGACGGACACGGCGTAACCACCCCTTGTTCAGCCAGCACTTGATTGAGACCGTGAACGATGTGAAATGTCCACTGATCGAAGGATGACTCACTCAGCTTCGTGGTAGGATTTTGGCTCATCCTCGTCGCGTTGCTCCTTCCCGATTGAAACGGTGAGTGCGATCATGCCCACAAGGGAGATGACTGCGAGGCTGATGATCAGTGACCGGTCATCCCCTGTGGCTGCAACCTCCTCGCTTTGGCCAGTCTGTACGGCGTCGGTTTCGCAACCGGCGCCGAAGCAATCACCCGGGGTCGGCCCCTCTTCTTCGTGAACGTCTTTGTGAACCATGATCGTATGATTCCAAACGGTTTCTG
>CAXGZM010000199.1:0-1925 GCA_964014165.1 uncultured euryarchaeote
AGCGCCTCTGCGTGCTCGTGGCGGGCGCCTTGAAGCATCGCCAAACCCACACGGACCATGGTGCTGCGTCCATGCCCTTCCCTATCAGTCCAACGCCTCGGCCGTGGTTGCGAGCAGGGCTTTGATACAAGCATTTCAAAGACCGCCAAGGCCACCCTGCACCATGCACACCGGCGATTGCTTCCTCGTCCCCGGGCCGGTTCGGATGAGCGATGCCTGCCTCCAAGCGATGGCTACGCCCGTGATGACGGCCCGTGGTGCGGAGTTTCGCAAGGTCATGGCCAACCTCAACTCCGGTCTCCGATACGCTTTCGATCTCTCACCTTCCAAACCCGAAATGAAAACGCATTCGTGGACGGGCGAGGACGGGTACCGTGTGGTGGTCGTATCGGGCAGCGGGACGGCCGCCATGGAGATGGTCATCGCTAACCGGTTCCGCAACAACGACCTCGTCTTGGTCCCCACCAACGGAAAGTTTGGTGAGCGCGTCGCCGACATTTGCCGCCAGTTTTGCAACGTGAAGCAGCTTCAGTACGAATGGGGTCGCTCCTTTGATTTGTACGAACTTGAGCAACAACTCGAACGAGGTTGTTACGAAGCACTGTTGATCTGCCACAACGAGACGAGCAGCGGCATCACGCAGGACGCCGAAGCCATCGCAGAAATGTGCGAACGGCACGGCGTTTCCTTCATTTTGGACGGCATCACCTCGGTGGGCGGCATGCCCGTCCATCCCGCCAAATGGAAAGCTGAGGCCGTGGTCATGGGAGCCCAGAAATGTACGGCAGGCCCCTCGGGCATTGCGGCCATCGCCGTGAACGAACACTGCGTGGAGCGAATCAAAGCCATCCACCAACAGGGCGACGCCAACCCGCGCTACTACCTCGACATGATTTCGGCCCTCAAGAAAGGCGACGACGACCAAACACCCTGGACACCGGCCATCAACCTCGCCATGGGTTGGGGTGCCGCCCTCAACGATTTGAAGACGGAAACCAACGAGGCCCGTTGGGCTCGATGCGAAACCATGGCCAAAGGCGTTCGGGGGCTCTTTACTGACCTCGGATTCACCCTGTTGGCCGACAGCGGGCAACGGAGCAGCACAGTGACTGCCATCCTCTACCCTGAGGGCGTTGACGACACCTGGCGAACAGCGCTCAAGGACAAGTACGACACCCAAGTCATCGGTGCGCAGGACCACCTCAAGGGCAAGATGTTTCGTGTCGGTTCCATGGGAGAAACCCCCGTGGAGGAGATGATCGAGGGGTGCAAGCGCATGATCGCCTGTTTCCGTGATTTCGGCGTTGAACTCAACGACGTGGACGTCGAATCGTACTTCGGGTGAAACCATGCCACGCTGCATCGTCTTGGGACGCTTTCAGCCGTTCCACTTCGGCCACGCCGGTTTGGTTCAAGCCGCTGTACAACACGCAGAGGGTGACGAAGTGGTGGTTGCCATCGGTTCGGCTCAAGCCGGTTGGGAAGCGGACAACCCGTGGACCGCGGAGGAACGCCAAGCGATGATTGAGGGTTGGGCCACCGAGCAAGGCGTCAAGGTGACCGTCGTTCAGGTGGAGGACATCAACGACCCTCCGAACTGGGTGGAGCACGCCACAAAAGCTCACGGGACGGGGACGCTCGTTACTTCCGACGGCCCTACGAGGGACCTCTACCGTGCAGCAGGCTGGGACGTGCACGAAGTCGCACTCAGCGAGCGGGAAGCCCTCGAAGGGTGGCGCGTTCGTCAAACGATTCGCATGCTTTCAACGGTGATGGACGACGAAGCAAGCAGAACCGTGTTGGCTCCGAGCGTCCCTCCAGCCGTGATTGAATGGCTCATCGAGGCCGACGCCATGTTCCGCTGCTCAACCTTTGAGACCGGCGTTCACGCCGGCTGATTCATTCAGACGCGACGACCACGCGGG
>CAXGZM010000200.1:0-1902 GCA_964014165.1 uncultured euryarchaeote
CGTCAGCAAAGGCCTGGTCGGTTGGGGCAAAGACGGTGAAGGGTCCGGGGCCCTGGAGTGTGGGGAGGAGATCGGCTTGAATGACGGCAGCGACCAACGAGCCGTGGATGCCGGTTGACTGGGCCGTGGTGGGAATGTCAACGGGTGGCATGAGCACCTGGTCGATGACGTGAATGATGCCGTTGGAAGCCTGCACGTCGGCGATGGTGACGGTAGCGGTTCCGACGAGCACATCGCCGCTTCCGCTGATGCTGAACTTGACTTTGTCACCGTTGGCGGTGGTCGTCATCATGCCGTCCTTGATGTCGCTGGCGCCGACTTCACCCGGTACAACGTGATGGAGAAGGATGGCGGTCAACGTCTCGTTTTCTTCGGGCGTGTCAAAATCATTCAGGTCGATGCCGGCATCGGTGAAGGCTTGATCGGTGGGAGCAAACACCGTGAACGGGCCGGGTTGTTGAAGCGTGGCGACCAAGTTAGCGTGGGTCAATGCGGCGACCAGCGAATCGTGAATGCCCGTTCCAGCGGCGTTGGTGGGAATGTCTTGCGAAGCGTCTGCCGTTGCATTGAGCGGAAGGGCGGAAGCGGTCAACAGGGTTACAATAAGAAATGCCAGCGTCTTGTTCATGTCGTTGTAGTTTTTCCATTTGAGATATAAACGACTGTTTTTCCTTAACACCGGTCATCGTTCACCCGCCCTCGTTTTTTCCGCTGAACGGAAGAATTCACCCGATTAAGGCAGTATTTACGCGAAATTGTCCTTTTTATGGAAAATGCGCCGGACCAATTGTTAGAATAATGGCCGAGAACTTATATGGAAGAGAGAAAACGACGAGGCATGTCGTTTGCACCACAAGAGTACGATTATGGCGAAGAGTCGAATTATGCATTTGCAACCACCGTGACCTGCGCCAATGATGAAGCCCGCAAGATGTTCGTCGAAGCCTACGGACACTACCTGAACTACAACCACGAACAAGCCATTGCTTGCTTCGCTGCTTGTGCTGAACTTGACCCCAACTGTGCCATGGCTCACTGGGGCATTGCCTACTGCCTGTCCTCCAACTACAACTGGGCGCCCGGCCTTGGCTCCGGCTACGATGCCATCCAGCAAGCCATCGCCGTGATGGACCACTGTACCGAACTCGAGAAGGACCTCATCATGGCCCTCTCCAAGCGCCACACCGCTGAGGCTCGAGATGCCGCAGACCCCACCGTGCTCAACATGGGTAACACGCCCGAACTCAACGTCGCTTTCGCCGAGGCCATGGCACCGCTCTACGAGAAGTACGCTGGCAACCTCGCCGTGACCGCCCTTTACGTCGAGGCGCTGATGAACCTCAAGGCCTGGCAGCTTTGGGACAAGAACACCGCCACCGGTGAGATCACCCCTGCCGATGACAACACCCTTCTGTTGGTGAAAATCATGGAGGATGCCTTTGAGAGCGATCCTGCGGCGCGTGTTGACCCTGCGTTGTGCCACCTCTACTGCCACGCCCTCGAACTCTCGCCGTTCCCCGAGCGAGCCCTGTTCGCCGCGGACGTTCTGCGCACCCGCATGCCCGGCTTGGGCCACCTGGTCCACATGCCCTCTCACATCGACGCTTGGGTCGGTCAGTGGAAAGAAGCCATCGAGTGTAACATCGCTGCTGTCGAAGCCGATGATCACTACGTTGCTACCACCGGCAATGAGTCGCAATTCTACAAGTTCTACCGCATGCACAACCATCACTTCGTCGTGTGGTGCGCCATGTTTGACGGTCAGTACGAGACGGCACTCAAGTACGCCCGCAAGGCCGTGGCAACGTTGCCAGCAGGTGACGCCAATCACGGCGTTCAGTTCATGCTCGCCGGCATCATTCCGATGGGCGCCATCTTCCTGGAGTCCTACGTCACCATGCC
>CAXGZM010000201.1:0-1893 GCA_964014165.1 uncultured euryarchaeote
TCGTTGTCGATGGGGACCCAAACGTTGGATTTCTCTTCGTTTTGGATTTCAACACGGTACGGATTGCCTTCATCCCAGCACTTCAACACGCGACCCTTGGTGAATTCACCGATGTTGGCGTAGACCGTATCGCCGACGTTGAAGCGGAGCTCCTCAGCTTGGCATGCCATGAGCCCTTGCTGGAGTGCCTCCGGGTCAAGGTCACGACCGATGAACACGAAACGGCATTCTCGCTCTTCGCCTTCTTTCCAAAGACCGATTTCTTCGCTGAACTCACCACCAAAGAGCATGTGGACGCCTTGGAAGACAAATTTTGCATCCATGCCCTTCACGGCGAGAACGCCTTTGTAGCGGAACAGGTCCTCGCCCTGCTCCCGCATGAGTTGACCGATCCACGATTGGAGTTTGTTCACGTTGAGTTCACCAACGAACTTGTAGCTCGTTGAGGTGACACGGTCGTCGTGCTCGTGCTCGGCTTCGGTGTCAAGGAATTCCGGATCCATTTCGAGGGTTCGCTCGAGGTCAAAGGCGCCGATGTTGATGAGTTCATTCGGGTCAATGATGCTGTTTTGGGTCCGGGTGATGGGAGCGAAGGCGTTGATGGACTTGATACGGGACTCAACCTCAGCCAACCCGTCCTCGTCAACAAGGTCAATTTTGTTGAGCATGATGCGGTCGGCGAAGGCCAGTTGTTCGACGGATTCGTTCTCAATGCCCTCGGGTTTTTCTTCGTCCAGATGCTGAATGATGTGTTTCGCATCAACAACGGTGACGATGCCGTCGAGGTAGTAGCGCTCAGTCACCCGCTCGTCGACGAAGAACGTCTGTGCGACAGGGGCAGGATCGGCCAGGCCGGTGGTTTCGATGAGAACGCCGTCGAAATCCTTGATGCGGTCGTGCATGTTGTCAAGGGCCTCGGTCAAATCGCCACGAACCGTACAACAGATGCAGCCGTTCATGACCTCAATGATGGTCTCTTCAGAACTCTCAACGAGAATGTTTTCGTCAATGCCCACCTCACCAAATTCATTTTCGATCACAGCGAACTTCTTTTTGTGATCCATGCTGGTAAGAATGTGGTTCAACAGGGTGGTTTTTCCTGAACCAAGAAAGCCGGTCAAGACGGTCACCGGAATTCGGTTGTCGGGTTCGGCTACTGCACTCATGGAGCGACCCACCTTCCCCTCTTTTATTAGATATTTGAACGGACATAATAATGGGAGTATGTGAAGTTATTACACATTTCACGCAACCCAGCCTTCAAAACCCGCAACCTCCCCCCACCACCATGGAAACGTGGCCTGAAGCCTGTTTCAAGGCCTACGACATTCGCGGACTCGCCAACGGCGACGGTACGGGAGAACTCACCCCCGACTTCGCCTATCGCTTGGGCCGCGCCCTGGCCACCTACCTTGAATGCGATGCGTACGCCGTTGGGCGGGACATCCGCGACTCATCGCCTGCGCTCGCTACGCAACTCATGGCCGGTCTGGCCGACGGTGGCGTCGAGGTCTGGGACCTCGGTATCGTGTCGACCGGGTGCGTCTACCACGCCTGCTGGACGCTGCCCGTGAACGGTGGCGTGATGGTCACCGCCAGTCACCTTCCCATGCCCACGCACAACGGTTTCAAGATGTGCCGTGGTACCTTGCCGCTGGCCGGTGAAGAGATTCAGGAACTCAAAGACGTCTTCCTCAAGGGGGACTTTTGCGAAGGTGAAGGCGAGGTTGTGGAACACCCGCACATGGACGACTACCTCGAGGCCATCATCGCATCCACCGGACCGTTGGCTCGCAACGTCAAGGTGGCCGTGGACTGCGGCAACGCCGTGCCCGGACCGTTCATGAGCGAACTGCTCGACAAGATGGGCGTTGAGCACGTCGACCTGTATTG
>CAXGZM010000202.1:0-1830 GCA_964014165.1 uncultured euryarchaeote
TGGCGGGCGTGGCAGGATTCGAACCCGCGATCTCCGGCTTAGGAGGCCGGTGCATTATCCAGCTGTGCTACACGCCCATCATCGGCTGATGTGCGACCTTTCAAGACGGTTGCGTTGGTGATGAGCGGAGGAAACGGTCGCCGATCTCTGAAATTTGGTGAAGCAGTTCCTCGAGTTGGATGCGTTGTTGTGCCGAACGTTGGAGGCGCATGTCGCACGACGAAACGGCGTTCAACAGCGCAGCAAGCAAGTCTTCGGGGTAGTGCGTTCGCCCTGCAACAAGGAAATGGTGGAGGCGGTCCACCACGGCTCGCCCATCCAAATCGTGCGTCGCCATCATGGAATCAAGGGCGCCCATGGCCCCTTTCAGCACCCGGGTGTTCTTCTCGCCCTGGCGCTCCCATTTCCATTCATGAACGCGCCCGCGAAGGGCCTCCTCCATCACCAGTTGCACCTCCCGACGGCTGCTGTTCGCCATCAGGAGTTGGATGTTCGTTCGTTCGCCAAGCAGGTTACGCTGAGCCAGCAACTGAAGGGTGAAGATGGATTTTCTCAAGTTGCCGTTGGCGACGTGAGCGATGTCGCCCAACACGCCCGGTGCAGGCGTCAATTGCTCATCGCTCGCAATGCTTTCCAGGCGTTGTTCGATCATCAATCGGGTCAACGAAGGCATTCGAACGTGTTGAGTTCGGCTTCGGAGTGCTTCAATGATCCTTGATGGCGTGTGCGTCGTGAAGAGAAAACGAGCGCTTCGGCTGCTCTCTTCCATCATGCGACGCAAGTAAGACTGTCGAGCATGGCCGAGATAGTCGGCGTCCTCGATGATGATGATGCGGGAAACTGCAGCGAGTGTTCCGGCCTCCGGCGGCTTGGATTCTTCACCGGCAGGTGGCGGTGATGCATCGGCATTTGCACTGATGTTGTGGTCGAAGGCGTCCAGGCTTGTCCTTCCCGCAAGCGTGTCTTCCGAACCTGCGCCCTCGGGGCGAAGGAAGGCTTCGAATTTGGCCATGGCGCCTGCCGTTTTATCGATGTCTCGGGCCTGAAGGACGTGCGTTGTGGCTCGCCACGATGGGCCGAGGACTTGCCTGCAGACCAGTTGAAGGGCAGCGGTCTTCCCGCAACCGGTTGGCCCCGAAAGCAGAAGATGCGGGGGGTTGGCTTGCAACGACAGGTGTTTGAGCGCGTCAATGACCGGTTGAGAGGTGAGAAGGTCATCGAAGAGAACCGGCTTGTATTGCTCAAGCCAAACGCTCATGGGTTGCTAGACCGGACCATGGTCTTTGAACTCTGCGAGCGAAGGTCATCATTCAGCGTTCAAGCGCTTGGTACCGTGGCGGCGGAGTTTCATGAAGATGCGAGAACCGCAAGCCTTGCAGCTGATGCCGTTTCGCTCGCGGTGGAACGATTCCAAGTTTCCGCAGTTGGCGCACTTGTAGTCAACGAGTTCAACCATACGTCTCTCTCCAGCCACCGCGACCTCGCATCCTGTTTTGAACCTTTCATTGACCAATGCGTTCCTGTCCAGCCTCATAGGTTGGGACGGACATGACCACCAGTTGGCCTCGATGGTAGAGTTGGATCAACTTCATGCTCACGGCCTGAACGGACCGTTGGAGTGCATCGGCGATGAAGGCCAAGCTGCAGCCGAGTTCGAGGTGTTCGACGAGAAGATCCTCTTCCTCGGGCGTCCACGGACCGAACATGGGGTTCAGCAGGCACGTCCACCTACGAGGCCTGGCATCAAGCGGATACGGCTGCCGGCGTCCAAGTTCATGCCGGCGATGTCAGCGGCGCTGACGAGCTGGTCGTTCACGAACACCCAGGAGC
>CAXGZM010000203.1:0-1822 GCA_964014165.1 uncultured euryarchaeote
ATGCCCGAGGCGTCGTAGCCGCCGGTCGCTGCTCGCTTCCCCATGGGACTTGGCGGACACCCGACCGTTTTGGACATGTCGTTTGGTCCACGGTGCACGTCAAGCGATACGTTCCACGGTTTCTGGAGTAATACCTTCCTCGGGAGTGACACGGAACACGAGAATCTTGAGGTTCTCCGGAGCGTTTCTGAACTTTGAAACGACCATGGAATTCTCAAAGTCCGTACCGATGGTTCGGACTTTGAAGGAGAGGACCATGTCTGCAATCGAGGACAGTTCTTGTTTGATGGCGGGGTCCAAACCGTCGGTGGATACCGAAATCATCAGCAGGCCGCGCACCATCTGAGCGTGTGCTTGCAGCATACGAACCATGGAGACGACACGAGCGGGATCTTCACGCTGCAAGAAAAAGTCCAAGTTGTCGAGGACGGCTCGGAAATAAGGCCCCAACCCCATGATTTCGTTGGTCACTTCCGTCAGGTAGTCTTGGCTGCTGTCGTCCACAAAGCGGGTTTGAGCAAGGCGCTGGATATCGTCGAGTTGGAAGCCTTCAAGACGGTAGCGGCTGGCCAAGAGTTCCCGCTCCAGAACGTTGGCGTTGTATTCCTCACCGATGGTTCGGACGTTGATGTCAAGGGGCCAGCTGTATTTCTTGAAAATGCGAATGATTTCTTGCTGACCCTCGTCGGTTGCGATGTAGAGGGTGTTTTCGGGCTCCTCGGCTGGTGAGGTGAACTGTTTGGCAAACAACTCACTCCCGGAACCTGTTTCAGTGAACGCAATCATCGTGAAGCCACGGGGCACACCGCCTCGCATTTCGTTGTCAAACTTCGGCACGCCGAAGGAGCCGACGGATCCAAAGAATTCCTCGTCATCAGGGTCAAAGGTCATTTTTCGAGCCATGTTGAATCACCTCAGAGGAGGACCACCTGGCCCCTGTCGACCAGGTCCGTGCAGTACGTGTCCAAATTCGCCAGCACCAACGGTGGTGTTTGATCCGGCACATTGAGGATGACAGAGAGCACCTCTCGCTGGCGGAACGTGTTGATGAAGGTGTGAAGGTATTCTGCCAGCATGCGGTCGTCGTTGTAGATCGCCAGCGCATTGACGCTGTCGAGGAACACGAAGTTGCGCTGATTGTCCACGGTGCGGAGCGTGTAGAGCGTCCGCAGCAAGATGCTTTCCAGCATGATGGGGCTGTCGATGAACGTGATGTTGCTGTACGGTACATCCGTGCCGCCAAGAACACCCGAGGAGACAAGATCGAGGAAATGGATGTTCGAGACGTCCACGCCGATGGCCTCGAAGGCCTGAATGATTTCGACGGCCCCGCGGCTCGCTGAAATATAGACGCCGCCCATCTCAAACATCTGCATCAAGGGGATCATGGTGCTGGCGGTCACGGCGAACGCATTGGCCGAGCTCATTCGAACCTGAACGGAACTGCCCAGCGAGACCTGGGTGAGTTGCTCGGCGATCATCTGGTCGAGTTCAAACATCCCTAAGCCCCCCATCTTGAGGAATTATCGCTTGATGCGCCCCACTTCAACATCGGAATGAGCATGACGCCCAAGGGTGTCAGCTCGATGGCATGTTTCGCACGACTGTGCGACGTACCACGCATTTTCACGACCTGAAGGAAACGGAGCAGGTGGCCCATCCGTTCGGAATCGCCCATGACGATGATACCGTCGGCAATGGCCTCTTCCACACCGAACGAAGACCAGTGAGCGTTTTCCGTTGCCGAAGTGATCTCGGAGATCAAGATGGTTGTGCACCCGAGCGTGGCGAGTTTCTTGCCGAGGGTGAACAGGAAATCACG
>CAXGZM010000204.1:0-1785 GCA_964014165.1 uncultured euryarchaeote
GTTGGTCAGGACGGGTGATTCAAAGTCGTTGGAGGCGTTGAACGCACCGTCCATGTCAACGTCGACTCGCACCACCATGCTGGTGTTGTTGGTGCTGTCCTCCATTCGAAACCAAGCGACGTTTCCCTGCACGAAGGCAGGGTCCGTGATGTTCCCGGCCGCCACACCGTCGTCGGTCAAGATGACCGTGAGCGTTTGCTGGGTGTGGCCTAACGATGCAGGTGAAAACAGGGAGACCAACACCAGCAAACCGGCGAGAAGCACGGGCCGGCCCTTTCCCATGGTGTTTGGGTAATCACCAAATCATAAAGACCAAACGGACGGATGGGTTGAGCGGAACATGGGCGGTAAAGAGCTTCTTCTTGGTATCTTTACGATTCTTTTTCTTACCTCGGCCACGATGTTGATTTTTGGCGACGACGTTGAGTCCAACGTGGTGGAAAACCCTGCCCTCCGAAACGATGATCCGTTGATTCAAGGTGAAGGCCACGATCACAAGAACGCCAGCCAGCACGAATTTGGAAGCGACAACATGGAACTCCTCGATTTCAATCCTCTGACCACGCCCGGCAACGCCGAAGTTCAGGTGGCAACCACGCCCGACGGCGAGACCTATGCGTACCTTGCGGGATGGAACGACATGCACATCGTTGATGTGACGGATCCAAACAACACCACGGTGATGGGCGTTTACAACGATCCGAACACGCAAGTGCTCGATGTCAAGTACCTTGAATACAACGGCCGTGAGTACATCATTCAACAAAATCAACTCATCGACCCTGGAAATTCAGATCCAAACATCGGGGAGTGGAGCGACCCTGCCCAAGTCAGCGTCACGCTCATTGACGTGACGGACAAAACAAACCCTACTTGGATAGATTCATGGTACGATGTTGATCACCCAACCGGGCCCCACAACCTCTACACCCACATGATTGATGGTGAATGGTACATGTTCATCGCAAACCCGGATTATGATAACTGCAACGATGCCATTGGAGAAGCTTGCGGCGGCGTCACCATCGCTCATCTCAACCTCGTTGGCTCAGCAGCGAACAACATCATTGGCGTTCCCGGTGTTGGTTCAGGCCACACCATTGTCAAAGTCGGCGAGTACGAAGTTGCTTGGGAGACCACGATGGGCGGCTGGATCTACATTCACGACATGACCGTCCAAACGTGGCCCGGAGAGGATCCAAACGACCCACGGCACGGTCGAACATTCATTTACGGCAGTTACTGGGAAGCCGGCCTCCGAATCGGCGATGTGACCGACGTGCCTCACCCCGTCAATTCGCCGGAAGCCTACACGGTTCACGCCACCACGTGCCGTACTGGATTTGGCAACCCGCTGATGTGCCGGTGGCGAGCCCCAGAAGTCGGTTTGTGGATGGATTTCCTCGACCTCGACGGCGACGGCCAGCCCGACAGCGGTCCGACCGGCAATGAAAACGGTGGCCGCGTGTCCTACATTCACTACGCCGAACCCTTCCCCACGATGGTGGACCTGTCGCACGTGGGCTATTCGGACGAACCCGTCCATCTGGTGACGGCGGCCGTTGAAACCCTCAGTACCAGCGTTGGCGTGGGCATCATGTACCTCATCGATACCACGGAATACACGATGGAAGACGGACAATTCAAGTTCAAACCGAAATTGATTCGTGATTGGGAAATTCCCTATGCTGAAGACCACTGCTACGGTGCGGATTGTGAAGCCCACCCCAACGAGGATGAATGGCTGCTGTTCTCACCGCACAACCTTGACAGCACCTACTTTGA
>CAXGZM010000205.1:0-1766 GCA_964014165.1 uncultured euryarchaeote
GCCGTCATGGAGGCGCTCCAAAGCGGCGTCGCCATCGACCGCGTGCTCGTTGACCGCGCCCACGACACGACCGAACTTCGTGCCCTGTGCGAGGCCGCCGGCATCCCGCTCGAGGAAGGGTCGACCAACGACCTGTGGCGCATGTCAGCTGATGGGGCTCAGGTCGCTCTTGCACTCACCGGACGACCGCAAAGCGAGACCCTCGAAGACGTCATGGCCGCCGGCGGTTGCGTCTGGCTGTTTGACGGCGTGGAATACTCCACCAACCTCGGTTTCGCCATCCGAACCGCTGAGGTCTCGGGCGCCGACGCCGTGCTGCTCAACGTCAGCAAAACACACGAGGAACGACGCACGATTCGCCGTGCAAGCATGCGAGCTGACCGCTTCATTCCCGTGGTCTACACGACCACCGAGGCCATCCTTGAGGCGGCCAAGGACAGCAACTACCGTATTGTGGCCGCCGAAGACGTCGGGACCAACGGCCCGTGGGACGAAGACTTGACCGGCGATGTCATTCTCGTGGTGGGGGCCGAGCGCGACGGGGTGAGCCCGGAGGTGTTGGGAGCAGCGGACGCCGTCGTGAAACTCCCGATGGACGGGTTTGTTCCGTCCTACAACCTCCAAGTAGCGGTCAGCGTGCTGGCCGTGGAAGCCCTTCGTCAGCGCCAATCGCTGGGAAACTGAATTAAAGCAAGGTTGTGCACCTGCAAGCATGGGTTTCTTTGCAACCATCGGTCGCGGCTGGGAAATGAGCAAGTTGAGCATGAGCGTGGTCAAGAAAGACCCGGAACTGATGGTTTACATGATCCTCGCCGGTGTGATGAGCCTGGCGTGCCTTATCGGCATGAGCATGCCGCAATTTCTCGAAATGGGATGGGCCGTCAACGCCGACGGTTCGTTCACCGGCACCTACCTTGGATTCACCTTCGTTGGCTACATGGTGCTGAGCATCGTCGTCGTGTTCTGGAACTGCGCCATCATCGCCAACGCCAACATCCGATTGACCGGAGGCGACCCGAAGTTTGCCGACGGCGTGAACGCAGCGCTCAAGCGTCTGCCCATCATCATCGTGTGGGGCATCATCGCCGGTACCGTCGGCCTGTTGTTCAAGTTCCTCGAGGGCGTTGCACGGAGCAGCGACCACCCCGCCGCAGCGGCCATGGCCACCGTCATCCACTTTATCGGTGGACTCGCCTGGTGGGTGATGACCTTCTTCATGATTCCACACCTCATTCTGGAAAACAAAAGCATCGGAGATGCACTCAAGGCCTCCAAGGCCACCTTCTTCGACACGTGGGGTGAAAACATCGTCTCGGGGTTGGGCATCGGCGCGATCGCCTTCCTGTTCGGCATCCCCATCGTCCTCTTGACCATTGGGTTGACCGCCGTAGCTGGCCCATTCGGCCTGCTGGTTGGGGCCGTCTTGATCGGTTTGCTCATCGCTTGGGCCAACGCTGCCGAACAGGTGGCCGTGGTGGCCCTGTTCCGCTACGCTAAGGACAAGAAAATGCCACAAATCTACCAGGACCAAGGCATGACCGTCTACACCTTTGGCAACGCTCAAACCGTCTGAGCGCTGTTGTGGCTCAGCCTCGATGATTGAAAATCTCAGATTGAGGGTCCAGTTCAACCATTTTCCTGAGGCAATGTCCCCGAATGCGAGGGGAAGGGGAGTGCTCGCACCCGTGAAGATACATCTCGCGCAAACGCGGGTAATTTGGCTGTCTCTTATACACATCTCCGAGCCCACGAGACACCATGTCATC
>CAXGZM010000206.1:0-1764 GCA_964014165.1 uncultured euryarchaeote
CCTCGTTGAAACAGAAGGCGAAGGCGCTGTTCGTCCCCTTGTCATGGTCTACGTCAACCGGCTCTCGGACTGGTTCTTTGTCATGGGGCGCTGGGCCAGCATGATGCTGAACGAGGAGGAAGCGCTGTGGGTTCCGTTGGGCAAGCGACCTGCGGAAAAGGGCATTGCGCATCGGGTCGATCAGATGCGAGCCAACGATGACGACATCGATGCGCTGTGATCACTGCGTGCCGTAGAGTTTCACAAACTGCTCCGCCAGCCGCACCACACTGCGTGTTTCATCGTGGGTGATGGTCTCCAAGGCTTGGTCCCAATCCAGCCAGAGGTACCCTCGATGCTCATGAGAAAGGTTGACATCCAGCGTTTCTGTTTCGGCGACGTACCAGTAGACCTCCTTGCTCTGGCGTTTGCCTTTGTGGCGGAAGGTGTATTCGGTTCGTTCTTCAAATCCGTCCAACACCGACACATCAGCGATGCCCGTTTCTTCAGCAAGTTCTCGGCGCATGGTGGCCTTGCGATCGCTGTCGCCCGCCTCCACGTGGCCTTTGGGAAGGTCCCAGTGGCCCTGCGGGTATTGAAGGAGCAGCACGGCCCCGTAATTGACCAGCACCACCCCGCACGAAGTCTCCATGTGTTGGCCTCATGGCTTCTTGTTCATGGTCATAACGGGTGTTGACCACCCAACCTTGATGGACATGGGCCAGCGACGGTGCGCCATGGGCATCGTTCCGCTGCGTCGCGAAGAGGTGCCCCATTACACGCGAATTTTGGCCGATTCGGACATGGACGGGCTCTTCGGTGCAGCCGTGCTGAAGGCCTTTCGTCCCGATGCTACCGTGATGTTCTCTCACGCTGCAGCCCTGCGGGGTGGATTGAACGATGGGGACATCGACCGCAACACGGTGCTGGTTGACCTGCCGTTCCACCCGGCGTGCGGATGGTACGTCGACCACCACCTGACCAACCGGCCTGACGAGCAGGAGGCCTCGTCGTTTGCAGCCGACGGGGGCACGCAACACTGGGAAGCCACGCCCTCTGCCGCCCGTCTCGCCTACGAGTTGCTCGTCGACATCACCGAGATGGAACACCTGACACCGATGATGCCCGTCGTGGACGCGTTGGATTCAGGCGGCATCAGCAAGGAATCGTTTCTGGAAGACGGTCCCCTTTTGCAACTTTCACGCACGTGCACGTCTCGGGACCCGGCTTACATGGAGCACCTCGTCGACCTGCTGGCCGGCGGCGCTGATTTTGACGCACTGATGGCCGACCCCGTTGTTGAGCAGCGATGCCGTCAGGCCAGGGAAGAGCGGGCTTTGGTTCAACGTCACGTGGAGGCGAACACCACGCTTGTGGACCGGTTAGCTGTGTGTCGAATGGACGAATCGGGCTTTCGCAGTAACGGCTACCTCGTCACGGCGTGGGCGGGTGACCGTGCTGATGCGTGTTGCATCGTCCACGGCTATGCTGATGGCGATTTGAGCACGGCCGACCGGCCACCGCTTTCCGCCAGCTTTTACGCCAATTCGTTTCTGGCCAACGGCCAAGGTCGCTACGACTTGTCGCGGATGGCCACGGCGTTGGATTCCACAGGAGGCGGCCATGCCAACGCTTGCGGTTGTCGGATTCAACCGCCCGGCTTGGAGGCCAACATGGCGCACTGGCTTGACATGTGGGCCAAGCGAGACACGGTTCTGAAGATTTGATTCAGAATTTGCGGGTCATTGTGATGTTGGTTGAGTTCTCGATGTCGATTTCTTCGTC
>CAXGZM010000207.1:0-1757 GCA_964014165.1 uncultured euryarchaeote
CATGGTGTCTCGTGGGCTCGGAGATGTGTATAAGAGACAGGGTCGGGGTAGGTGAATCCACCGCACGCCCAGCGGTTCATGCCGAGGTCGAGATCGCTCATCCCAAACACAGGCGTTTGGAAGCGCTCCGAATAGTCGAAGGCTCGCCATCCGTACTCGAAACATTCCTCCACGGTTCCCGGGATCAGCACGATGTGCTGGGTGTCCCCGTGGCTGCCCTCGTAGAGCATGGATATGTCGGATTGTTGGGTGCGTGTTGGCAACCCGGTCGAGGGGCCGACGCGGGTTACGTCCCAGAAGACCGATGGGATTTCTGCGAAATAGGCGAGGCCGATGAATTCCTGCATCAGCGAAATACCGGGTCCAGAGGTGGCGGTCATGCCCCGTCCTCCGGCCCATCCTGCCCCGAGCACCATACCGGCCGCAGCGAGTTCGTCCTCGGCTTGAATCACGGCCATGTTGGCGTTGCCATCATCGTCGGTTCGCAGCCTTGGGATGTAGCTGATGATGCCCTCTGCCAGCGAAGACGAGGGTGTGATCGGGTACCACGCCAGCAGCTGGACGCCACCGTAGTGTGAACCGAGGGCAGCGGCTTCGTTGCCCTCGATGAAGAATTGCGGGACTTCAACGTCGCGGGCTTCCACAGCGTAGGTGTCTTCCTTCGTCAGGTGCTCCTTGCAGTAGTCCCGGCCCAAGCCGAGGGCGGTGATGTTGAGTTCCACGGCGGTGGCCTTGCCCTTGAATTGCTTGGCGACGGCCGACTCGAGGCAAGCCTGGTCGATGCCGAGCAGTTCGGCGAGAACGCCAACGTAGATGATGTTGGTAACGAGTTTGGCGATCTTTGGATTGATCTTTCGAGCGAGGGAACTCATCGGCACCGGGTAGGAGATGATGTCCTCACGGTCGACGGTTTTCTTCTTGGTGTCGCTGTTCCAAATCACGACCGAGCCGGGTTCAAGGGCAGCAAGGTCGTCTTCCCACGTGGCGGGGTTCACGAGCACCTGGATGTGGGTTCGGTCGCCGGGTGCCTGGTAGCCCCTGTCAGAGAGGCGGACAATGTACCACGTTGGCAGGCCGGAAATATTGGAGGGAAAGAGGTTCTTTCCGCTGACGGGAACACCCATGTCAAAGAGTGATTGCAGGAGGATGAGGTTGGCGGATTGCGACCCGGTTCCGTTGGCGGTGGCGATGTTGATGGTGAAGTCGTTAATGATGCGGTCCATGTGAAACATCCCTCGTAGGGCTGACGGGTTGCCCGTCCTTGAAGGCGTGGGTTTGCATGCACTCTTTCAACATGTTGCCCTCACATTCAGCGATGAAACGCCCGTAGGGCGACGGACAGTTTGATGGAGCGAACGCCTCAAAACCACCGGGCTGTTGGGGAGGTCCATGGCGGACGACACCATTCGAGCCGGTTGGGAAAAGGCAGAGAAGGCCATCACGAAAGGAAAAGGCGATTCAGCCTTGAAGATTCTTCGGGACATCGACGCTGACGGAAAAGAGCCCACAACGCTCATGCTGGCCGGTCACGCCACCTGGCTGGAGGCCAAAGCAGGCAACAACCGAGGCGATTATCGTCGAGCAGCCTCGCTCCTGCGAGAGTCCACGAAAAAGAACCCACGAGACAAGAAGGCGGACCGCCTCTACAACGAACTCCTCAACGAGATGCAAGACAAGGGCATCAGCGAAACCACCTTCCCTCGCTTGCTCAACGACGGCACGCCCACGCCCGCCGGTATCGTGGCGATTTTCCTGGC
>CAXGZM010000208.1:0-1741 GCA_964014165.1 uncultured euryarchaeote
GTGGCGGGTGGGCCGCCGATGAGTTGGAGTTGGAGCGTGTACGTTTCACCGGCCAGGTAGGCGAAGGGGACGTCGTCCAGAATCACCTGAACGGCGTTGTCAGCCACCTCGTTGTGGCAGAGGCACCCGGATTTTGCGACGTCGTCGATGTCGACTTGACCGGTGGAGCCTTGGTGGGATTGAGGCCCACCGATGCCACCGTGGTAGGACGAGGCGAGCGCAGGGAAAAGGAGCAACATCCCCACCAGCGTCAGCAGCACGGTACGGGACGTGAGAGAAGATTTGTGCATGGCCTCACCCTTACATCTAATCCGACCTGTAAGGACTCCTTAAACATTGCCAGCAACAGACCACCAAATGTGCGGCGCAGTGTTGCGTTTTTTGAGATATTTTGACCCCCTGAATTATCACCTTAAATCTGGGCCAAACGACGGGGAGAAGGATTCATGAGTTTGAGCCGGTTCCAAACGATGAGCACCATGGGAGATTACGCCTTTGAGAACACCTACAACCTCTCGAGCGACCAACTTGAACGCTTGGATGAAGCCGAGGATTTGATGCTCAAAGGAGCGCTCGGGAAGGCCGAATCCATCCTGTTGGCCATGCTGGAAGAGGACGGCGAATGCATCCCAGTGCTGTCCAATCTCGGCCACCTCTACGGCCGTCATCTTTCGGAATTCAAGACGGCAGTGGACTATTACGACCGCGTTTTGTGCATCGAGCCGGACAATGCTTGGGCACGCGATGCACGCCGGAGGTACCTGCGCTACGTCGACGAGTGATGCACACCAAAGTTCATTGAGATGCAACGCACCGTTGCGAGCATGGACTCCTCCAACATTCTCGTGGCTGGAGTCGGCGGCATCGGTTGTTCGTGGGCAAGACAAGCCCACACCAAGTGTCGCGGAAGTGCCCACCTCGTTCTCATCGACGCAGACGATGCGAGTTTTACCACCGGTGACGACGTGCATGTTCTCCGGCTCGGGCACGCCCTTGACAGCGTGGGTTGCGCCGCTCTCCCTCCGCTGGCTGAACAACGAATGAGGGGGCTCAGCACCATCACCAACCAGTTGTTGAGTTCCACAGAACTCGTCATTCTTCTCACCGGCCTGGGCGGCGGCGTTGGCACCGGCGCTGCCCACGAATTTGCTCGCCAAGCACGCCAGTCCGGCGCCATCGTTCTGGCGGTTGCCGCCCTGCCGTTCGAGCATCAGCCAACCCGGCTGGACATCGCCATGGAAGGCTTGGAGCGGCTCGAAAAAACCGCACATGTAACGGTACGCCTTTCCCTCGACCGCCTTGCACGCCAAGCCCGCGAACGCGGCCAGTTGTGGCAGATGGGGGCCGAATGGATTGAAGATCTGGTCGACGGGTTGGTCAGGACACTGATGCGAATGGGCCTCATCAACCTCGACTTGATGGATTTGCGTGCCATCGTCGACCAAACCGGGGAAGCGACCATGCTGGTGGGCGTGGGTCGACCCGACGACCCCCGTGGCATCCTTGAGGCTGCGCTGAAAGCTCCGCTTGCGGCCATGGACGTCGGAGGTGCCAAAGGTTGCCTCATTCAAGTAGAAGGTGGATTGGGAATGACCATCGGCCAAGTTGACGCCGTGGCCGACCTCTTCACGAGCGCCCTCGACGCAGACGCTCAGGTCATTCTCGGCGCTCGTGTCAGCGAAGATTTGGTCGACACCATACGCGTCGTCACGCTGCTTGCGGGTATTCGCCCGAGTTAGTC
>CAXGZM010000209.1:0-1727 GCA_964014165.1 uncultured euryarchaeote
ATTTTCCCACCGGCCGTCGGGTGGACGATGAGGCGTGCGACTTGGTCCGGATCGCCGTTGATGCCGCCGTCGGGGTGAATCAGTGGATGAGCTCGGCGAATCATCTCAACCAGCGACCACAACCACGGCGGACGATACTCGTTGTGCCGGTGGAGCCGGTCAATCACGGTCCCGCGCTGGATGTTCATCGGGTTGACTGAAATCTCGTCCGAACGCTCGGCGACTGCTCCAATCCACTTGACACAGTGTTCCAGCGCATCGGCTTCGTTCATGAACGGGGGCTTGAACATCAGGTAGGTCTTGATGCGAAGGTCGAATTTCTTCAGATTGGCCACGGCCCTGTCCCAAGCTTTGGTGGTGAAGCCCTTGTTGACATGGAAGCGAAGCACTTCGTCGTCGTAGGCTTCGAGGCCGATGGCCACGGTGAACGCCGGATTGATGGAAGTGGCCCACGCCAATTTCTCCTCAGTGAGTTGTTCGCATCGACTCTCTACAATGAGTTCCTTGCCCATGTCTGCACAGTCCCGAAGCACCGTTTCTTGGAACGCCACGGGAATTTCCCTGTCCTCCAACAGGCTACCGGAGGTGTAGACCTTGACCATCGCTTGGTCCTTGAAATCATCAAACTTGAGTTTCGCAGCGGCCCATTGAGCGTGGAGGTCTTCGTTGGTCACGTCGTCGCGTGTGTCGTTGAAATAACCGCAGAACGTGCACCCGGACGACCACCACCAGTGGCACCCCTTGGTTCGTAGAATGACGGTCACGGCGCTGCACGGTGTGCCGTCGGCCAGCACTTCGGGCGTGGTGTACACCGTGGCGGGTTCACTCGCATCCCAGGACTGCTGCTTGGCTTTGGCCCAAGGCGTGTTCGCAGGTGCCTTGACCAGGTCGTGGATGCGGAGGCCTTTCTCTCCGCTCCCCAGCAACGGCAAAGGATTCGACCCTGTCATGCTGTTCACCGCAGGTGGCGCTCAGCGTCTTCCGTTTCAAACCACCGCATCCGGCTGACCGATGCTTTCTTCGAAGAACGACACCATCCGATCTCGGTATTCATTCGGTTGAGTGAGCATGAGCGTGATGTGCGAGAGAATGCCTTCCTGGTTGCGGTCGTTGTGAGCCACGGCGGAGGATTCGAACCAGCATTCAGCGATGCCGTCCTGTGAAACGCTGGCTTGGGCGGCCTCACACATGGATTGACCGTGGTGGATTTTGATGCGCACGTCTTCGAGGGACTGGGTGATAAACACCGCACGGTCACCCACCGTACCCATGGCCTCAATGGGTTCGTATTTGACCAAGTTATCGCCGGAGGAAACCTTGCCAGCAAAAATGGCAGCGTCCGTCAAGAACACGGGGAATCCAGCAAATTCCAGTTCTTCCTTGATGATCGTGCCCATGGAAGCGTACGGCGACTCGAGGAACACGGATTGGAAAGCGGGTTCTTGCTCAAAGGCGATGGTGACCGCTCCTGCACCCAGCGAGATGCCGACGGCACCGATGCGTTCCGGTGGGACGTTTTTCTCGTCCTGGATCCACTGCCAAACCGCCAGGACATCGCGATACTCGCGTTGCCCAGCCGACACCAAACCGTCCTCAACCGTGCTGTCCCCGTGGTCCCGCATGTCAAACAAAACGACGTTGAAACCGGCTTGATGGAGCCATGCAGCTGGAATCAACACCTCGTGGTTCGCTTTGCACGAGCGGATGCCGTGAACGAGGATCACCCA
>CAXGZM010000210.1:0-1713 GCA_964014165.1 uncultured euryarchaeote
CTCTCGAGCAAGTCGGTCTTGGCGACCGTAGCGGCCACCGACCTGCAGAACTTTCAGGCGGGCAGCAGCAACGGGTCGCCGTTGCCCGAGCGATTGTTCACCGGCCTTCGATCATTCTTTGCGACGAACCTACCGGGAACTTGGACAACACCACGTCCGGTGAAGTCATGCGCCTTCTGAACACCATGAACGAGGAGCAGGGCACCACCTTCCTCATCGTCACCCATGACCCGGCCATTGCAGCACAATGTCAACGAACCATCACGATGAGCGATGGCAACATCGTTGACCCCACCTCGCTATCGTCCGTCGAGGAGGAATGAGGTTGCTCCTGTGGTACGTGCTCGTTGCGTCCGTGCTGCTGGCGATGAGCACGACCGGCGTCGTTCTTTCGGGGCGGTGGGGTGAAGCATCCTGGTCAACACGTATCCTGCTCCTTGTTTCCGGTGCCGTCGACGGGGTTGTTGGAATGGCCTTGCTCGCTTGGTTCGGGCTCTCGACGGCGACGGCGGTTGCCGGAGGGTTTCTTCTCGGAACGCTCTCGATGATGTTCGTGCAACCGCTCCTTCTTTCCCAACGGCTGCTCGTTTGGCGCTTAGCCAAGGAAAACATGACTCGGAGGAAACGTCAATCTGCGCTGATGATCGCCGGTTTGGTCATCGCTTCAGCCATCATCACGTCGTCCTTGGTGGTGGGCGACTCCCTCGATGCCACCGTTGGGCGCGAAGTGCAAGCCGCCTACGGCGAGACGGACGTACTGATTTCAGGGTTTGACCCGATGACGGGCGTCGCAGTGGTCATCGAAGACCAGGTCGCTGTTCGGTACTGGACTTCACTTCAGCAGCATCCCGGACTTTCCGACGATCTGCTCGGCCGCCAGTACGGGTTGACCGCCTCGGTCAGCCTCGCAGCGACCACCGGCCTCGCTGAGCCTTCCGTGTCCCTGTTTGCCCACAACGCCTCGGTTGACGATGAGGGGCCTTGGGAGGCGCTTGACCCGGGCAGCGGCTATCGGTTTGCCGACATCGCCTTCTCAAACACCGCTCGCTCCGTACCGGGCATCGCCATCAACGCCGCAACCGCCGAAGCCCTTGAGGTCAGCGAGGGCGATTCGTTGGAGCTGGGGGCGTTCATCACCGAAGACAACCAGCGCGTGCGGGTCACCCACGAGGTCGAGGTGTTGGCCGTGGTTCCAAACGAAGGACAGGGGGCCATGGCAGGGACCCGTTCTCCCGCAGCCTTCCTCGATTTGACGACCGCGCAAACCCTCCTCGACATGGAAGGAAAATTGACCCGAATGGCCTTGGCGTTCAACCCCACCGTCGCTGATGAGGATGTTCGCCGCCACCTCGAGGCCCTCGAGACCGTTCTGGACGACGTGATGACGTCGGAGGACGTCGGACTTGTCTGGACTGCAGACGAAGCCACGTCCTCGCTTACGCTTTCCTCATCGGTTGGGCTCCAACGCTTGAACGGTGAAGACGTTGCTGCGCTTCGCGAGAACAGGACCGATCTGTATCCCGAGGCCACGCTCCTCGAGGTCCTTCAAGTCCCGCTCATCGATCTGCAAGTGGATGGCGAGCCCCTCCTGACCTTGGCCGATACGACCGTTGACCGTTTGGTTGTCGCAGAGGATGCTGTGTGGCACGCCACGTCGAACGGCCTCGGGTTTGAGCGCACGAGCAGCAAGGAGGCATGGATTTGGCAGGTTGA
>CAXGZM010000211.1:0-1707 GCA_964014165.1 uncultured euryarchaeote
GCTCCAGTTCGAGGTTCCCCATCATGTGAATGAGCGATTCGCCTACACCGCCGACCAGGTTGGTTGCCGGCACAATGCAGTCGTCGAAGACGAGTTCTGCGGTGTTGGATGCTCGCATGCCGGTCTTGTCGTAGATCTTCTGACCGACGCTGAAGCCCGGCATGCCAGCCTCTACGAGGAAGGTCGACATCTGGACCCGGCCGCGCTCGTCTTCACCGGTTCGGGCGTAAACCCACACCACGTCGGCGGGCGTGCCTTCTTCGTCAATGCAACCGTTGGTGATCCACATCTTCCGGCCGTTGATGACCCACGAGCCATCGTCACGCTGAACCGCTGAGGTGGACAAACCGAGAACGTCCGTACCGGCATCGGGCTCCGACATGGCCATGGCGCCGATCCATTCACCCGAGCAAACCTTGGGAAGAATGCGAGCTTTCTGCTCCTCTGTTCCGTTGTAGGCCAAGTTGTTGACGAACAGCATGGAGTGCGCCAAGTAGGCAAGCGCAAAGCCCGGGTCGGAAGCGGAGAGTTCCTCGTGAACGATGGTGCAGGCCACCGCGTCCAATCCGGCGCCGCCGTATTCCTCGGGTGCGCTGATGCCCAGCAAGCCAAGTTCTCCCATGCTGCGAAGCAACTCGAGGTTGAACTTCTCATCGCGGTCGTATTCGAACGCTTGCGGTTCGACGTGCTCTTGGGTCCATTCACGAACCATCTCACGCAACATTTGGTGTTCTTCGCTGGGGTTGGCGATGTCCATGTTGGCCATGCCCGTGCGTCGTCCCGGTGGCTTTTGACCTTTGGCGCAACGACGTGAAGAAACGGTGGTTGGTCAGGCTTCTTCGTCGGTTGAATCACCGAGCATTTCGGCACGAAATGCACGATACTCGTCCTCGCTGTCAAACTCCAACGGAATCACCATTCGCTCACCGCAGTCCTGGCATTCGTACTGTTGACCTACCATGAACCCCATGTAGGGGTAGACACGGATGCCGTAGCAGGCAATGCAGACACGGAAGGACATGCAAGCACGTTCCGTTCACTCTTCTTCGCTCAAGGAAGAACGAAGTTCACCGAGGTCAATGCGGTTGTCCTCGTTGGCGTCGAGGGCCACGATGATGTCCGAGATATGAGCGGGAGACAACACATCACCCAGCATGTCCTTGATGCCAAAGTGGAGTTCCGGTCCGTTGATGGTGCCGTCGCTGTCGGCGTCGAAGGATGCAAACATCTCATCGACCGACATGCCCTTTTCTTCAAGCGCCTCTCGTAGTTTTGCCAAGGCGGCCTCCACCGTCCAACCGTCGTTGCTCATGAAACCAACCAGCGCAGCATCCCCCTAAATCGTTTGCATGAATCATCCCCTTCCAACACCGGAGAAGGCCGGGCGTTCGTCAAGAGTTTTTCTAGGCTCAACCGGCATACCTTCTTGATGGTTGGAGGATTGCGCGCAACAGGGACCCACATGGCAAAGAAGTACGTCGCACGCGACCCGAGGACGGGCAAGCCGATTCAGGTGAGCCAGTCCACGAAGGCCGATGCGTCCTACGAACCGGTTCAAGGCCCGTGGTGCGCCCTCCATCCCGACGACATCATGTCCCTCGCTGAAGGAACCCTTGACAAGCGAGAGGTGCGTTGGAAAAACGACACCCTCACGATGACGCAACAACACGGTGTCCGGGGCTTAAGTCACGTGCCGCAGTACATGAT
>CAXGZM010000212.1:0-1705 GCA_964014165.1 uncultured euryarchaeote
AACGAAGATGACTTGCTTGACAAGGAAGCCCTCGGTCGTTTGAAGACCACCACGGCCAACAACTGCGGCGACACCGACAGCGATGGCGACTTGGACTTCATCTGTTCGTACGGCACCCGTTCGTTCAGCATCTGGGACAGCAACGGCGCCCTGGTGTGGGACAGCGGCGACACCATCAGTGCCCTGATGGTCTCACAGGGCGAATACATCAACAGCTACACGCAGAAGCGAAACGACGACAAGGGCGCAGAGCCAGAAGGCGTCGTTGTCGGCGAAATGTTCGGTAAGACCTACGCCTTCGTAGGCCTCGAGCGAGCCGGTGGCATCCTCGTGTACGACGTGAGCGATCCAACCGCACCGGTGTTCGACCAGTACATCTACCTCCCCGACCATGTGAGCCCCGAGGGCTTGGACTTCATCTCAGCGGCTGACAGCCCCAACGGTGCAGCCATGCTCGTGGTGGCCCACGAAGTCAGCGGAACCGTAGCCATCCTCCAGCCCTTCGTCTGATCGTCAGGCGAAACTGAGAGCAGAAGGCGCCTTGCGTGCGCTGGTACCCCTTGGGTTGATACCCAACTACAAAGGGAAGACCCGTCAAGAGGCTCACCATGTGGGAACGCCTGCTGGTGGCCGCTTTGGTGGCGTTCGTCGTGTTCAAGGTGACCTTGATCACGTACCGGCGGCGCAAATACCCCGAGCCGCACGAGGATTGGGCAAACGTCAACCTCGACGATCTGCACTTCCCCGAAGGCTTCCACTGGGGCACGGCCACGGCGGCGCACCAGGTTGAGGGCCATCAGGCGAACAACTGGACGGTCCACGAGGCCGCCAAAGGTCTCGAGGCAAGTGGCGCAGCATGCGATCACTGGAACCGATGGAAGGACGATTTTCAACTGCTGTCCGACCTCGGCATGACCTCCTACCGGTTCTCCATCGAATGGAGCCGTTTGGAGCCCACCGAAGGGGCATGGGACGAAGCCGCCTTGGCCGTCTATGCCGAGATGGTGGACGACCTCGTGGGTCGCGGCATTCGCCCCGTCGTGACCCTGCACCATTTCACCCACCCGGACTGGTGGGAAGCCAAAGGCGGGTTTGCAGACCGAGCGAACATCCCAGCCTTTGCTGCCTATTGCGAGCGAGTGGTGGATGCCTTGGCCGACCGGGTCAAGACGTGGGTGACCGTTAACGAACCCACGGTCTTCTCCACCATGGGCTACACCCTCGGGATGTTCCCTCCCGGCCGTCGCTCCATTCCGACGACGCTGCGGGTGATGCGGAACCTGCTGTTCGCTCACGGAACCGTTTACAAGGCCCTCAAACCCAAACATCCCGAACTCCAATTTGGCGTGGCGAAGAACGTCACGCTCTTCGACCCCAAGAACCGCTGGAGCCCCATCGATTGGCCGCTGGCTCGTCTCATGGAGTGGGTGTGGAACGGCGCCTGGCGAAGCGGCATTCAGAACGGGAAGATGTTCTTCAAAGAGGTCTTAGAAGCCAAAGCCAGCTTGGATTTTGTCGGCCTCAACTATTACACGCACGTGCTGGTTGGTCCCGCCTCGGTCTCCCTGCTCAAGATGAAGTTCCCCAAACGGCGTCAGGAGGTGGCGACCGAATTTGGCTACCCCATGTACGCCGAAGGCCTGGCACGTGCACTTGATTTCCTCAAGCCGCTGGGCGTGCCGATTGAAATCACCGAAAACGGCGT
>CAXGZM010000213.1:0-1705 GCA_964014165.1 uncultured euryarchaeote
TTGAATCAACGAGGGCACGGACGTGAGGTGTCGGGATGGCACATGAAGCCCGAATAGGACATCTTGACGCGCGTGTTGTGGCTTATCGTGGCGCTCCCGTCGCCCTCGATGACCACGGTTACGTCCCCGAACGGAACGTCCTCGTCGACGTAGCCCTCCCAGGTCAATGATTCCCCGTACTCCACGGTTTCTGAGTGGTTCAGCAGCAAGGCACCGTCGGGACCGTAGATCGACCAGGTGACGTCAACCGGGTCAAACTGCAAATCGGCGACGTTGGAAACGGTCGACTCGATCACGATGGCACGCGGCGGTCCAAGGCTGGCCTCGTGGGGTCCGTCCACGTAAAGTTCTGCGAATGCCGTTTCTCGGGTCTCCTCGAATTCAAACCACGCCGAGCGGATGAAGGGTGCGAAATCAGCCAACGAGTTGTTGGGGAGGGGAGCGCCATGCCAGTACACCGCCCCCGTGTTGAGCACCATGCCAAAGCGGAGGTTGAACGCCCCGTAACCCTGCGGCGTGTAGAGCAGGTTTTGGGATGCGTTGGCGTCCACGACTTGCGCTGGCGAGCCGTCGTTGGGTGCCACCCAGAAATGGTCAACCCACACGTCGGCGTTGTAGGATTCGGTGTCGGAGAAGTCGATGTTAAGCTCGTGAACCGTGGTTGAGGTGGTTTCGTTGTCGGCGTTTTTGACGTATTCATTGGCCATCTCCCAGTTGTCGAGACCGTACGTCAACCAAAACTGGTCGGTGTCGAAAAAAATGTCATCGGCAACATCGCCGGGCGTCATGAGGCACCCGGACATGGGCATCAGGACCACCACCAGCAAGACGAGTGCCTTCTGCATGGTCGTGAAACGAAGGTGATGGATTTCAAACTTGTTCCGGCCAAGACGGTGAACGGCTGTCCATCTGGAATCAAGGATGTTCAAGAAACGTTCAACGCTTTATTCGATTGACCATTCTTGCCACACCGTAGATCATGCAAGCCGTGGCAGCCACAACGACGTAAAGGGGAACCCCCATGGAGAATGCAATTTTGTTGAACAATCGCTGAAGCGGCATCCCTGCCTCCCCCATGGTGACCTCAGCTTGCAGAAACAGATCGTCCAAGTACTCAACGCCCCCGGATGTCAAACATTCTCCAAAGATACCGCTGCCCACCTTTTTTCCGCTTTCGAAAACAACCCAATCAAGCCAGAGCAACTCTCCGTCGTCCATGTCCGAGAGGTCCAGCAAGAACACGGATTCATTGGCACCGTACGTCGTAGAATTCGAGCTGTTGTAGGAACGCTCCATGATCGTGGAAACCGCCCATTCGCCGTCGTCAAACGCGTAGTGGTGGGCTCGAATCTCAACGTCCCACCGCTCATCAGGAACGTAATTTCCCACAATGCTTGGAAGAACAACGGCCTCAAAGGGTTCGTCCGGGCAACGTTGACTGGACCAGTAATCCTCGGGGAGTTCGGTGATTTCGTCGTAACCGGACCGTTGCCATTGCCACATGTCGTCCTCGAGATTTGCCGTGCCCGCAAGCCGCCTGGCCTGGGTGAGCGGGTCTTCCGGAAAGAGGTCGGCGTAGTCTTCGTTAAACGACGGCTCGCAGACCGTCACCTCTTGGGTTGGAATACTGCTGTACCTCACCCGAATGATACCGTGGGGATGGTACGTCGTGCATGCAATCCATGGAGCGGGTGTAAACTCGCCC
>CAXGZM010000214.1:0-1701 GCA_964014165.1 uncultured euryarchaeote
GCGGAAGTCATGCAGATGATCCGCGAACCCCGATTGGTCGAACTGGTGAGTTCGAACCGTGCCTACTCCAACGAAGAATTGAGGGAACTCATCCCGCAAATCCGTCGTTGGGGAAATTGAAACAAGGAGGATAAGACATGCAACCCCCAGCCCCCCCAGCAGCCCCGCCCGCGCCTGTTCCTGCAGCGCCAGCAGCACCGGTGGCCCCTGCCGCACCCGCCCCACCAATGGCACCTGCAGCACCCGCCGCACCTGTTGCGCCCGCAGCACCGGCCGCTCCGGCTCAGCCGAAGCACCAGAGTACCCCCGAAGTCCGAGAGCGCCTCAAGGCCGTCGGCGCGATTGCTCAAGCAATCTCCGCCGAAGTCCAGAAGGTCATCATCGGTAAGTCGCACGTCATCGACAACGTGTTGATCAACATCCTGTCCAACGGGAACCTTCTCTTCGAAGATTACCCCGGTTTGGCCAAGACGCTGATGACCAACACCTTTGCCGATGCCCTTGGTTGCGACTTCAAGCGTGTTCAATTCACGCCTGACCTGCTCCCTGCTGACATCACCGGTACGAACATCTACGACGCCAAGAAGGGCGAGTTTACGTTCAAGCCCGGTCCGCTGTTCTGCAATCTCCTCCTCGCTGACGAGATCAACCGTGCACCGCCCAAGACGCAAGCAGCTCTGCTTGAGGCCATGCAGGAAAAGCAAGTGACCATCGGTACGGTGACCCACAAGTTGCCAGCCCCGTTCATCGTCATGGCCACGCAGAACCCGGTGGAGCAGGAAGGTACCTACCCGCTCCCCGAAGCACAGCTTGACCGTTTCATGTTCAAGATGTCCGTCGGCTACCCAGACCGTGCTGACGAGGACGAAATCCTCGCCCGCCGTATCAGCCGTGGAAAGGACGCTGTTGACGTTGACGTCATCACCGACCCTGCCCGTGTCATCGCCATGCAGCAAGCCTGTGAAGACGTCTACGTTGACCCTGCGCTTCGCATGTACATGGTCGAGATCGTGTCCCGCACCCGTGAGGACCCCCGTGTTCTCGTTGGCGCTTCGCCTCGTGGTTCCCAAGCATTGCTGAAGACCTCGCGAGCAGCCGCCGCCCTCCGAGGCCGCGACTTCGTCACACCCGATGACGTGAAGGCCATCGCTGAACTCGCCATCGCCCACCGTATCATCTTGAAGCCAGAGCACCAAATCAAGGGTCTTGAACCCGGAGAGGTCATTCAGGCCATCCTCCGTGAAGTCCCCGTGCCCACGGTTTGAAGCTGAACGTTTGCACAACGAGGTGAATCAAACATGTGGAGTCGTAAGTCAGCCATGCTTGGCAGCCTAGCCGTTGCCATGTACTTGCTCGGCTTGACGCTCCGAAACACCCAACTCGTCACGATCGCCGTGGTTATCTTCGTGTTCCTTACATGGGCTGCACTCCTTGGGAACCATGCGGATGTTGCATCGAGCGGCCGTCGTGCCGACGAGTGGAGTGGAGAGGAAGGCGTTGCCCTTGGCAGCGTCGTCGCCATGCGAAAACTGTCCAGCGCTCGCATGTTTGAGGATGGAGAATTGAACGTGACATTGCGCATGCAAAACACGTCGTCGCTTCCGAAGATTTTGGAGGTACGAGACCGCGTTCCGGAGGTCATGCGCATCAAAGAAGGTGCGAATTACATCCTGATGGAACTCGGTCCTCGCCGTGAGACGT
>CAXGZM010000215.1:0-1701 GCA_964014165.1 uncultured euryarchaeote
ACCTTTGTTGCCCGTTCGTTTTCGGGTTCCAAGAAGCAACTCACTTCCCTGCTCAAGGCCGCCATGTCGCACAAGGGCTTCGCTCTGATCGACGTGATTTCACCTTGTGTCACCTTCAACAACAACGACGAATCCATGCGCTCCTACGGCTACGTGAAAGAGAACGAAATCACGCTCCACATGGCGGACTACATCCCGCACTTCAACCCCATGGAAGAGATTGAAGTTCCCGAGGGCCACTTCAGGGACATCACCCTCCACGACGGTTCCACCATCCGACTGGAGACCATTTCGGCCGAGCACGACCCCGGTGATGCCATGGCCGCCCTGACCGCCCTCCACAGCGCTGAAACCGGCAAAAAACACGTCACCGGCTTGCTCTACTTTGACGCATCCAAGCCCTCGCTGGCCGAAGACCTCGGCCTGGTTGACACGCCGCTTATCGACGTCGCCGATGAAGCGCTCCGTCCCGACCAAGCTTCGCTTGACGCATTGAACGCGGAATTCCTTGCGTGAGCGGCCGCAAACCGCTTCTCTCATTAAGGAGCCGAGACGAATACACCCGCATGGTCGACCCCATCACCCTCGGTACCGGCCTCGGCTTGGGGGGGTTTGGCGTCTACCTGCTGAACCGCTACTGGCAGCAACGCCAAGCACAACTGCGCGCACAGGCCCTGCTCGATAAATACAGCACGCGCTCGCGTATCGGGCTTCACCGAGGTCAAATGCGCCTGCTCGTTTCGATGCCGCAGTTGGGCGAACTCCCGGTGGCAGAACGAGCGGCCTGGCAGGAGCGTGATGAACGACGCAATCGCAATTTTCTCGAACTTGGCCTCGTTCAATCCAACGCACAAGATGACGCCCCCGCAACCACGGAAGACCAAATTCCAAACGAGGAGGAACGCAGGACAGAACTCGTTGCCCGAGAGGCATGGACGGATGCCAACGATGCACCCCTTACCGAGCACGCTGCCGTGGTAGCGGAGGAGCACGTCGGCAGCGGCGTGGTCGTGGCCACGGAGGAGGACGTTGAACCGGAAGTGGACATGGACGAGCGGCTTGAGCGCGAAGGCGGGGCGTCGGGTGAAGTGCAAATCTCGCTGGCCTGGGACGACTACAACGACCTCGACCTGCACCTCTTCTCCCCCTCCGGCGAGCGGATTTACTTCAACAACAAGCGAAGCGAATGCGGTGGCCACTTGGACGTCGACATGAACGTCCGGCCCGTGTCCAACACACCCGTTGAAAACGTCGTGTGGGCCAACGATGCACCGCTGGGTACCTACAAGGTGGGGGTCCACTTCTACAAACATCACCGAAAGCGAAGAACAAAGCGCGTGTGCAAATACCGATTGCGCGTGGTCACCCACGGGCAGAGTCGAGAATACCTTGGAACCATCAAGTACGGTCAAGCGATGCAGATGGTCACGTCGTTTTCACTCGCTGATGCATCTCACAAAGGCTGAACGGCCAGCGCAGCACCTAGCGTGCCTGCCGTTTCCAAAAGCGTGGCAGCGACCAGTTCTGCCCGGGTTGAAAGGAGCGGTTGGAGCGTTGTCCAGTGCTCCATCATGCCCCCGTAGAGCACGATGCGATCGGGTTGAAGGGTCGCTTCGAGGTGAGCAAGCCCCTCCTGAAATCGTTCAGCCCACGCTTCAAGACTCAGACCTTGGGTTCTGCGCGCCCGACCGGACAGATGTT
>CAXGZM010000216.1:0-1686 GCA_964014165.1 uncultured euryarchaeote
CATGCGGGTGCGACCTGTTCAAGAACCCTACGGGCGCTGAGGAAACCAAAACTCGGTCCTTTGAATTCGAAACGAGCGCGGGTATGAAATGCCTCGGCCTTCTGCCCAAACCATGGTGGATGTCGCCGTTGTCGGTGCTGGACAAACCAAGTACGGTAATCACGCCCTCGGTCTCAAAGGGATGTGGGCTGAGGCTGCCGGCAAAGCCTTTGCCAGCGTCGACGGTGATTTCGATCCTTCCGTCATTGACGAGGCGTTCATCGGCAGCATCGCTTTCGGCGGGTCGCAGCTTGGAAACACGGCAGCGCTGCTGACGGAGCATTCAGCGATGGATGGCATCTCCGTTCGTCGAGTGGAAAACGCTTGTGCATCCTCTGGTTTTGCTTTCCGTGATGCGTGGATGGCCATCAAAAGCGGTCAGGCTGACGTTGTGGTCGCAGGTGGGATTGAGAAAATGAACGATCTCACGCCCGAGCGGAAGCGGTACTGGTTGGGTGTATCGGGGGACACGGAATGGGAGCGTCTTGCTGGTCTCACGTTTCCCGGCACGTATGCGCTGATGGCACGTCGCTATTTTCATGAGTTTGAATCAACCCACGACGATTTGGTTCATGTCAGCGTGAAAAACCACCATCACGGTTCGATGAACGCCGACGCCCACATCCAAAAACAGGTCAGTTTTGAAAAAGCAGCCAGCGGATTCATGGTCGCTGACCCACTCACACTCTACGATTGCTGTCCTACATCGGACGGTGCGTCTTGCGTGATTCTAGCGGCCGATCACGTCGCAAAGCAACTCACGGACACGCCCGTTTGGGTGCGCGGTTCGGGTGCTGCCTCGGATCATTTAGCACTTCACGACCGGCCGACCATCACACAACTCAAAGCGACGAAGGACGCCTCCGCAAAAGCCTACGCCATGGCTGGTGTGAATGCACGGCAAATCGACATGGCAGAAGTTCACGATTGTTTCACCATTGCAGAAGTGCTGGCCACCGAAGACCTTGGTTTTGCAGCCCGGGGTGAAGGGGGTCGCTTTGCCCGGAACGGCGAGGGACGTTTGAACGAAGGAGAAACGACGGTCAACGCCAGCGGGGGCCTGAAATCCAAGGGCCACCCGCTCGGCGCAACGGGAACCGGTCAAGTGGTTGAGGTGTTCAAGCAACTGCGAGGCCAGGTTCCGACAAACCGTCAGGTTCGAGATGCAGAAACCGCACTGACGCACAACGTCGGTGGTTCAGGTGCCACATGCGCCGTTCATGTCTTCGGGAGGGAACGCTCGTGAGCGCAGAAGTTTGGATGGGTTATCTCGTCGACGCTCATGAAGACTTTGTCGTTGTCCAATCCCCGTTCGTCCACAACGGTGCAAGGGTGTTCGGTGCCGACAGCGATGCAACAACACTGGCCGTTGCTGGCCTTCTTCATCGACTCCAATTCGAATCGGTTGAATCGGTCTCCGTTCCCGATGGCATTGACGGCCAGAGTCTTTCCATTGCCACCGGCGTTCGTCTACATGACGACGAATCCGACGAAACCTCACCGTGGGACGTGTTGATGAGCGATGAAGCGACCGTCGTGATCGCCAAACACGGTGCGAACGTCGCCCTGACTCCATTGGATGTTGAAATTGAGGTGGACCCTGCGTTCAACGAGGCGCTTGAGGCTGCATGGAAGACCGAACTCACC
>CAXGZM010000217.1:0-1659 GCA_964014165.1 uncultured euryarchaeote
GCGGAGGCGCCCATTCCGATTAATCTCCTCTCCTACGCCCCGTTTTTGGGCTTTTTCGGGTTCAACTTCTACTCCTGGTTGACCATCCTTGATTCACCTGATTTCATGAACGGCTTGCCGTTGAAAGTGCCCGATTTGATTCGAGCGAAGGTGGTCGTTTATTTCCTCGCTACGTCGTGGATTTCTCTCATTTTCATCGTCTTGATGGCTTGGCGGTTGGACGAATGGGCGTCGCTGCCCACAAGCATCATCGTGATGTTTGCGAACTCGGTGTACATCGTGGCGCTCACGGCCTTCTTGATGGGACTGCGACCCAACAAGGCGATTTTTGATGCTTCGATCATGGTATGGTTTTGGATCGGAACCGTTCTCCCGCTGCTCGGGCTTTTCTTGCTGTCGTTTACTCAAGGGGATGTCAGTCTGTACGGGAATTGGTGGGAGCGAGCCAGCCAGGACGGATTGGCGGCGACGGCACAGATGTACGACGAAACCATGGTGCAACAGGGCTACATGGGGATGATTGCCATCTCCACCGGGCTCATCCTTGCTTCTGCTTTGCTCTGGAAATTAATGGACACCCGGTGGGGGCGCTCCGAGTTCTCAAATTGAGCCTCATCGCCAATGCGGGAGGTAGGTTCTTGAGCGGCAGGCGACGGCCGTGAACCATGGGTCAAGTCGTGGCGGTTTGCGGCATGCCCGGTTCGGGCAAAGGGGAATTTGCAGCCGTCCTTGCCGAGGCGGGCGTTCCCATCGTTTCGATGGGCGACATGATTCGAGCCGAAGTTCAGCGGCTCGGGCTTGAAGAAGCACCGCACGTGTTTGGTGAAGTCGCAGCCTCGCTGCGTGCTGCTCACGGCGAGGACGTGTTGGCGGTTCGCTTGTGCGACCGCGTTGACGAGTTGCTTCAACGCCACCCCTTGGTGCTCATCGAGGGGCTTCGAGGCACGGCGGAGGACGCCGTGTTCGCTGCACGCTGGGGAGAGATGTACCGCACGGTGGCCATCATCGCTGATGCCGAGTTGCGCTTTCAGCGCACCCTCAAGCGAGGCCGCTCCGAGGACGGCGACCGAGCGGCGTTTGAGGCTCGAAATCAACGCGAACAGGGATGGGGTCTTGACGCTTTGATCGAGGTCGCCGGCGACAAAATCCACAACGACGTTGACCTGCCGGAATTTCAAGGCCGATGCGGGGCTTGGATGGCGTCGGTTCTGAACGTCTAAACCGGCTTGCGTCGAAGGTAGGAAACGCGCCACAGCAGGGCGGTTTGCGGCCGATTTCCACCCAAGTGTTATAGTCGGGGAGATGTTGTAGCAAACTGCAATCGCGGGGGTTGGTGACCATGGCAAGAAAAAAAGGCGGTGGCGGTGGACGACAGCGAGCCCGACAACGAGCGCAATACGACGAGCTGGACAAGTACCCCGTGATGCCACCTCACGCCTTCGCCCGCATCGTTCGCGACAAGCAAACGCTCAACATCATCTACCAGATCATCGAGCCCCCGCTCACCAAAAAAGAACAGGAGCAGCGGGACGAAATCATGGATATTTTCATCCGCTCCCTGACGGCCAACATTGAGGAAATTGACTCCAATCCCGAGGCCTATGTGCGCACGGCCATGGACAAGGTCATCAAGTCCTACAGCATGAAAATCAACAAGAA
>CAXGZM010000218.1:0-1651 GCA_964014165.1 uncultured euryarchaeote
GGTGGACCCTGCGTTCAACGAGGCGCTTGAGGCTGCATGGAAGACCGAACTCACCGCTGCCCATGTGAGCCAGGGCGCCTACGTATCGCGAGCGCAATACGAGGAAGCCGCCACCTCTCGTCTCTCGCTTCTCGGGCAATCGGCGGCCGACAACACGGTATGGCCGCCTCGATACACGCACGTGGTTGATGGAACACCTACGACAACGCATCGACTCAAGCGAACGGGTACTGTGCAGTCGTGGACGACGCTTTCAGCAGCTGGAGCCCCGTCGGAATTCTCCCTACGCGCTCCCCTGTTGGATGGCGTGAGCACCGTATTCCTGAAACTGGACGACGGTCCAAAGGGCGTGTTTTTGACCGTGGACGATGAGTCACCCGACCTCATCATGGGCGCCCGAATGGAGCTCGTGTTCCGACGTCTTTACGCACAAGAGGGTTTCATTCGATACGGCTTGAAAGCACGGTCCATTGACGACTAACAAAGCATTGATACAAAGCAAAGTTCAGCACACGAACATGGCAGGCTTTGGCGGGTTGCGAAAGGGCCGAGAAGAAGCACGGGACAACCTTGCATACACCGAAGGAGGCGATTGTCCGCGGTGCGGCGGCGCTGCTCAGGATTCCAGCATGACAGGCTACCTGCAGTGCACCGCGTGCGGTCATGAATGGGCTGACCCGAACCACAAGGACACCAAGAAGCGAGCTCCACCCCCCACGCATCGCCGGGATGCCGAAATGATTGAGCAGTTCAAGCAGGAAATGGCATCGGGTGAACTCGCCAATGTCCTCGGAATCAACAAAAATCTTACCGGCGAACAAGAGCAATCCCTGAAGCGGTTGGAAGACAAATGGATGAGCGGCATGCAAGGCCACTACAACGCTGCTGCCGAGGAACGCAAACCGTTGATGATCAGTTTTGATGACGATGACAACATCCTGTCAACCGAAGTCGCAGCGATCACCATCGTGTCCAACGGGTTTGACGGCGGCGAGGAAATCCGACTCGAATATCCCGGGCGAGGCACGGAGTTCTACGCCTACAACGAACGTAGTCCTACCG
Organism: uncultured euryarchaeote; assembly: GCA_964014165.1. Classification (GTDB taxonomy): domain Archaea; phylum Thermoplasmatota; class Poseidoniia; order Poseidoniales; family Poseidoniaceae; genus Poseidonia. The sequence goes on from CAXGZM010000218.1 coordinate 1,063, forward strand.
GATGGAAGCGGGGGCCCAATGCAGAAACCACGGCCCGTTCCATCGCCAACGTCATCAATCGGTCATCTCGGATGGTTTACGCAAACCTTGAGGGCACCAGGATTTCGTTTGAACTTCGAGATGACTCGTTGAACGCTGCTTCGTTTGTGATCTTTGTCGATGACCCGGGCGGTACGGACATCGTTGCAGAAAAGGGAGGTGTGGTGTTGGACCACCGAGACTTTTCGACCATTCAGGATTACCGCAACGTCGTTGAGATGGTTCTTGAAGACGGCATCATTTCGCCCAGTGAGGATCAACTCCTCTGGGCCATGCGTGAGCAACTGAACATTGATGAGGCGTACCATATCCAAATGGTGATGGACATTTGTGGCGAGAACACCCTGAAAGAATGCACCAATTGCGGCGCCATGGCGGAATTGTACCCCGAACACGCCGCTTGGTATTGTCATGCATGTGATTCGTGGACTTGAGGTGGTTTTCTTCTCTATCTGTCCATCTATAGACGTGTCATTTTGCAACGCGGAGTTTTGATTCTATTCTCAATGTGGGCACTCTTCATAAAGTGAAGCGGTATCCCAAAGACGGT
>CAXGZM010000219.1:0-1619 GCA_964014165.1 uncultured euryarchaeote
GCACCGTTGAGGCCAACGTTGGCCATCATGAACATGATGAGCGCCCATATCCACCCCGCCGATACACCAAGGTAGGGCGAGAGGGCCAGCAAGACACAGGAAACCGAGCCGAGAAGGGTGAGGATCTTGAGCCACCACATCTTGATCATGCGCCGGTCAGCGATGACGCCCAGCGAAGGCGCACAGATGGCGACGAGGAGTGCACCGATCATGACGGCGGCCGAATACATGGCGTCGGCCGTCCACTCGCTGCCGAGCAACTTGGTTGAGATGCCGTTCGCCTCGGCGAAGAGGTAGGCGAACCAGGCGGGGAAGATGGCCGTGGTCACCGAAGTTTCGAATGCACTTTTCCCCCAATCGTAGGCACAGTACCCACGGACTCGTTGGTCGTTGTCAATCGTCGCTGCTGCTCCTTCCATGAGTGAGCATGGCTCAATCACCTTATGAATTCATACCCGCCACCGCAGCGAGCAGAGCCGGATTGAGTCCGACCAGAACAGCGCCATCAGTGGTCTCGGATGATGATGTAGCGGCCGAGGGCTTCCTGCCACATGATCTTCTGACCGGCTTCGATGTTCATGGCCGATTCTGCGGAGGGCATGGGGAGGATCATCATGGAGTAGTCTCGGTCGTTCATCGCGTGAACTTCCTCACCTTCGAGGTGGGTGACGGTCGCCGTGCCCTTTTCGATCATGGGGACGTTGATGGAATCCGTAACCGTGCCGACGTGGGAGATTTTCTTGCCGGTAAAGATGCTCTCCAACGAAAGGCGAGCCTTGGCCGAACCGTGCTTTCCGGGCTTCGACTTGGAGATGCTCAAGATTTTGTAGGCTTCATCGTCAACGACGCAAAATCGTCCAACTTTCAACGTTCGAATCTCAACACGGTCGGTGCCTGGCATGGTATCCCTCGGCACGCTGTCTGGGTGTTGGCTTATCACCCTTCGCCCAAACAGGCTTGCTTTCCTACAGGTCCCTGACGTCAAATCGTTGACCTGATTGCTCGCTCGTGTGCGTCGTGATGAGACCGTGCAGCGCCTCTGCAACGGTTTCGGCGTCGGAAAGATCGCCGTTCTGATGGTAGCCAACGAAGTTGTCCAGCAGCGGGAAATCCTCGGGAGAGGCGGACCGAATAGCTGACTGCATGCCGGTGTCAACGATCCCCGGCGCAACGGACACCGCCGTGATGTTGTGGTCTGCGCCTTCTTCCGCCAAGCAGCGCGTCCACATGTCCAAGCCTGCTTTGGCCGTGCAGTAGGCCGACCACGACGCCAAGGGGCGAAGGGCAGCCCCGCTGGATATGGTCGTCACTCGGGTACGGTGCTCGCCTTGGACCAAGGGACCGAGCGCTTGCGTCAAGTGCTGCACGCCGACCAGATTGACCATCATGGAACGCGTCCAATCCGATGTGCGTGCACCAAAGAGCGGCTTGATGGGATGAATGTCGCCGGCGTTGTGCACCAGGCCGTGGAGCTTGCTGACCTCGCCGAGGATGTGCTGAACGGCTGCGTCAATGGACGACGGTTCGCCGAGGTCGCAGGGGGCGGCGATGGAGGACGGCACCAACGCCTGCACGTCGGCCAAGGTGCGTTCAAGTTCTTTGCTGGGACGCGAGAGAAG
>CAXGZM010000220.1:0-1606 GCA_964014165.1 uncultured euryarchaeote
AGATGACATGGTGTCTCGTGGGCTCGGAGATGTGTATAAGAGACAGTTTGGTACAGCGAAGACCAGACCAAGGTCGTTGTCCCGCCTGCTGGAACCTACGTGCAACCCTGGAAAGACAGCCCGCCCGACGGAAGTCGTGTTCTTGATCGGGAAACCAGAGAGGACATCGGTGCGTTTGACGAGGTCAAAGACACGCTTGGTGCGATTGTCGGAGAAGAAAAGGTGTTTGACACGTGGATGGACTCCTCGAACTCCAACCTCTTTGTCAGCGGTTTCCTCAACCACCCCGAGGTGTTCGGGAAGGCCTTCCCTACAGCACTCCGTCCCCAAGGCAAGGAAATCGTGCGAACATGGTTGTACTACACCCTGCTCAAATCAACGTTGGTCCTTGACCAGCCCGGATTTCAGCACGTGTGGATTGACGGCCTCGGCATGGACCCGTGGGGCCGAAAGATGAGCAAGTCGTTGGGCAACGGCATCGATGCTGATTCGGTGCTTGAGTGCGGTGCTGGAGGACGAACCGGATCATGGCAGGTGAAAGGTCCGGACGGCTCCGTGAAACTCCGTGCAAACAAGATTGGCAGTGAGTGTTTCAGGCTCTGGAAGGCCTGCGATGCACAAGTTGGCGATGATTTTCACATCAACCCTGAGGAAATTGAGAAAAAATACTTTGGCGTGTTGACCAAACTGTTCAACGTCGCTCGGTTTGCATCGCAGTTTGAGGTGCCCGAGGATCTGGACACGCCGCCGGAACAACTCGCTGCCGAAGACAGGTGGGTCTTAGCAGAGTTCCAACAAACCATGAACCACGTTGAAGAAGCATGGACCAACCTTGACATTTACACCGCAACGCAAGCGCTCAAGACCTTTGGTACGGGGCTGCTGCCCAGCCACTACCTCGAGATGGTAAAATCACGGCTGTACGATGAGGACAAGGCAGCTGCATGGACGCTTCATCGCATGGTCCGTGATTTCCTCGCAGCCTTCAGTCCCGTTTGCCCGTTCTTTGCTCACCACATCAGCAGCACCGTTTACGGTTCATCAGCGGTGGACGTCGATGCTTTCCCGTCCGCAGCGCTCCCCGAAGTTGGATTCGGGACCGATGAAGGGGCTCGCCTTTGCGCACTGTCGACGAGCCTGCAAGACTTCAACGGTCAAACATGGGCTGCAAAGAAAGAACAAGGCATCTCGCTGAACCAACCCATCGAGGGCGTTGTGGTTCCCAAGGAACTGACTGAATTTGCCGCGACGCTCACCCGGATGCACCAACTCTCCTGATTCATTCCTCCTCGAAGAGGGTGGTTTGACGGCCCGGGAGCATTTCCAACTGACCCAAACGGAAGCCGATGAGGCGAACGCGACTTTCAGCCCGAATGTTGGTGGCGAACAACTGTTTTGCCAAGCGTTTGAAGACCGCCTCATCGTCCATGGCAACGGGGATGCTACGGCCGCTCGTGTGCGTTTCAAACCCCGTGTAGCGGATTTTGACTTCACCTAAACGACCCGACACGCCCAAGCTACGCGCTCGCTCCATCACCAAATCCACCAGTGTTTCCAACCTCGCCAGCACGTCCTCGTGGTCGTCAAGGTCCCGCTCGAACGTGTG
>CAXGZM010000221.1:0-1586 GCA_964014165.1 uncultured euryarchaeote
AGCTGCGATTCGCTTCTGATTGGTGATTTGCATCAAACATCCCTCCGTCGGTTCAAGACACGAACACCGAGTTCGTCGGCTCGTGCGTAAATGTGCTCTCGCTTTCGACCGCCGACGCTGGCACCCACACGGGCTGCTTCGGTCTCGGGGTCAATGGCTTCGAGGTCGGCGGTGTTGTGAACCATCACTTCACGGAAGCCTGACGGATGGAGGAAGCGGGCTGCGGCGACTTTACCGTGGCCGATCCGCACGAGCGAACCTCGGTACTTGTAGTTGCGACGCTGCTTGTTGTCCATGCCGTGAGGAGCTCGCCAGCCAGATCGGGAAAGACGCTTGTAGCGGAACCACTCGGTTCGGCGGAAGGAAGGTGTCTTCTTCTTCTGAGCGGCTCGGAGGGCCAAAGCGGCCTTCATCTCATCGTTCAACACGGGCTTTTGCTTCACCATGTAAACGTCATCGTCCTCGTCGTCCCAGTCCTCGTCATCCCAGTTGTCGTCATCTGCATCCTCGACGGGTGCTTCGTCTTCGACGATGTCCTCTGCTTGGCCGGCTGCGTCTTGCAGACGTGCCACGAGGTCGGATTTCTTGCCCGAAACGGGAAGGCCCTGTTCTTTCAACAACTCCTTGAGTTGTGCAACGGTCATTGATTCGTAATCTTCTGCCATGTCAATCACTCCTTGTTCAACAGGTAGATACCATCCTGGAAGACACGTCGGTCTCGCTTCTTCACGGTCGTGCAGCGCTCAATGTTGGCGGCGGTTTGACCCACAGCCTCCTTGTCGATGCCTGAAACGGTGACTTCGACCTTGTTGGAAACCTTCACGTTCACGTTCTCGAGAATGTGTGCGGTACGTGGCACACGCTCTCCGAAGTAGTTGTTCACTTGGAAGGTGTTGCCGTTGACGGCCAAGGTCATGGGGAAGTGGGAGTAGAAGGCTTTCAGGTTGTAGGTGAAACCGTCGGTCACGCCCTTGACCATGTTGTTGAGGTGGGCGTTCCAGGTTCCTGCGAGGGCTCGTTGCTTTCGTCGGGGAAGATCAACACGGACAATGAGTCCGGCTCCGTCGTGGAACAGTTGCACCACGTCGCTTTCAAACGTGCGCGTCAAAGTGCCTTTCGGCCCGGTAATGGTCACGACGCCATCTTCGCTGATGTTGGCGGTCACGCCTTCAGGGATGGTTACGGTGTGTTCGATTCTGTCGAGTTTTACCATGTTTGTTCACCTCAGTACACATAGGCCAGCAGTTTGCCGCCAATTCGAGCGTCCTTTGCATCGTTGTGATGCATCACGCCGGAGTTGGTCGTCAAGATGAGAAGGCCGAAGTCTCGGGCTGGGAGGTATCGGGTCTCCCACTTCTCGTATTCTTGGCGACGAACGCTGTGGCGAGGCTTGACCGTACCGCAGCGGTTGATCGTTCCACGCAGTTCCACCACGAAGGCATCGCCGCGTCCGTTTTCGACACGCTCGATCTCGCCCACGTAGCCAGAGGTCTGCATGATGTTCAGCACGTTTCCGAGCAGTTTGGAAGCGGGGGTCAACTCAACGTTGAATTTCCCGGCTTGCTCGGCGTTGTAAATCTTGACGA
>CAXGZM010000222.1:0-1520 GCA_964014165.1 uncultured euryarchaeote
ACGGATTCAAACGTTCCACGCAGCAGCATCGGTGAACAGGTCGTAAAAGGCGTCCAGGGATGCATCAATCGGCTTGGCGTATCCACCGCCCATGAAGACGACCAGCGGAACCCCGAGCGCTTGGGCGGCCTCAAACACGAGGTGGTTGCGCTGACGCATGCCTTCCCTCGACACGTTGAGCTTGCCCAGGGCGTCCGCTTCCAACGCGTCCACGCCGGCCTGGTAGAGGATGAGGTCGGGCTCAAACGCCTCGCAGATGTCAAGCGCTTCCCGTACGGTGCTGAGGTAAACGTCGTCCCCTGATTCAGGCGGCACGGGGAGGTCGTGGTCGCTGACGGATTTTCGGAAGGGGAAGTTGGTCGAACAGTGAACCGAAATCGTGCACGCTCGAGGCTCGTTGGCAAGAATGGTCGCCGTCCCGTCGCCCTGATGCACGTCGAGGTCAACGACGGCCACGCGTTCCACGCCGAGGTTGTCCAGCGCATGGAGCGCGCACACGGCCAAGTCGTTGAACACGCAGTAGCCTGAACCAAAGTCCCGGTGGGCGTGGTGGGTCCCGCCGGCCATGTTGCCCGAAAAGCCACCGTGGCGAACAGCGTGTTCGGTCGCTTCCACCGCACCACCGATGAGGACCTGCGTGCGTTCGATCATCGCCGGCGTCCACGGGGTCAAACCGATCCGCTTTTCCTCCTTTTCCGAGAGTTCGCCGGCGAGAAAACGGTCAACATAATCCACGTCGTGGGCGAGCAACAGCAGCGCCTTGGCGACGGGATGCGGTTGGGTGATGTGCATCAATTCACGTGCCCCCGACGCCTCAAAACGATCCAGCAAGAGCTGGTAGCGGTCGCGGGGAAAGCGGGCCTCGGGATGAATGCCGTCGGTGTAGAGGGGGTGGTACCACATCCCAAACAATCGAGACGAGGCCATGCTTCGGGGGAAGCCACGGCGTGAATAAAATCCTGTATTGCGCGCACCGCCAGTCGTCAAAAAACCCGTTTGGGAAAAAAACAGGCCTACATATTACAGAATTGCCGGTTGGAACCCATGAGCGGCGTCAGCCTGTACGAACGTGTTCTCGGTGACAGCACCGATGAACGGCTTCGAAATTGGGCCATCAACGCCGCCATTGCGGGCTTCCTGCTCCACGTTTTGGGGTGCACCCTCCATCAGTTTACGTCCTTTGATGTCCCTGACATGAACGGTTTCTTTGACTCCTACTTGGACGCCCTCTACACGCCCTTCTCCATCATCCTCGCCTACGAAGTCTACGAGCTCATCCGAGCCATCCCCGAATCTTTCTCCATCTCCATTGGAAAGCAGTTCGAAGTGATGAGCCTGCTCGTGGTGCGTGATATGTTCAAGAATTTGGCTGACGTTGAGAAAGCCGCGGGCGGCCCGGTCGACAGCGACGTAGCACTGATCGCGCTCGAGGCCGTGGCCTTCCTCGTGCTCTTCGTCACGGCCTTGTACTTCCGGCGAGTGACCTTGACGTCAAAACACGACGAGGACACCGACGAGGG
>CAXGZM010000223.1:0-1507 GCA_964014165.1 uncultured euryarchaeote
AACCGCGAGAACGCTCGCCGGTACTGGATGGGCGAGCTTCAGAAAGAGATCGCCGACCGCGAAAACTTCTGATTTTCCTGTGGAGGTCGCCCCGTCTCGGCGGCCAATGAACAACCCTGAGACGAGCGGTGAAACCGATGTTCACAACAACCCGATTTGATACCTGGAACCTTCCCGATGCCCTGCAGGGCGGCCTCGACGCCATGGGCTGGGAATTCGCTACGCAAGTGCAACGGGACACGGTTCCGCTCGCTCGTCAGGGAACCGATGTGATCGGCCAGGCCCGAACCGGTTCTGGAAAAACCGCTGCCTTCGGGCTCCCCATCCTTGAGCGATGCCAGCCAACCGGTGCACTCCAAGCGCTCGTGTTGGCACCCACGCGGGAGCTGGCCAACCAAGTTGCCGAGGAATTCAACCTCCTCCAGGGCGACACGGGTTTGACCATCTTGACCGTCTACGGTGGCACCGACCTCGAAAAGCAAGCCAAGACCCTCGGGAAAGGCGTCGACATCATCGTTGGTACGCCTGGCAGAGTGATGGACATGACCGAACGAGGCCACATTGACCTTGCATCGCCGAAACTCCTCTGCTTGGACGAAGCCGATCGCATGCTTGACATGGGTTTCTTCCCCGACATCATGTGGGTTGTTGAGCGCATGACGGAGCGTGAGCAAACGCTCCTGTTTTCGGCCACCTTCCCTCAAGAGATCATCGATGCCGCTCACGAGTTCATGAACGAACCCGATTTTGTGCTCACCAACGCTGAGGAACTGGACGTACCCCCCATCGACCTGTACTCCGTCCGTATTGGCCGCTCCAACAAGTTGTGGGTCCTCGGACGTCTTCTTTCACGGATGGAAGAAGAAGACCAGACCATCATTTTCTGCAACACCAAGCGCATGGTGGACTTGGCGGTCGAGCGCCTCAAAAAACACCGGTTCGACGTCGCTGGCCTGCACGGCGACCTCAGCCAAAACCAGCGTGAGCGCATTCTGAACTCTTTCAAAGAGGGCGAAGTCAGCACCATCATCGCCACGGACGTCGCCGCACGCGGCATCGACGTGGACGGCATCACGCTGGTTGTTAACTACGACATTCCAAACGACATGGACTCGTTCATTCATCGCATTGGACGAACAGGGCGCATCGGTCGAACCGGTGAGGCGTGGAGCCTCGTTTCCCGAGACGACGAGCCGCAACTCTCGAAGATCATGGCCACCTACGGCCTCGACATTCAGCCAAGCGAAGCCCCTGAACTTCCAGAGGGCGTTGAGCGAGACCCTGTTCGCCGCCAGGAAGATTTCGGCGAAACCGCCGATGTGTTCGGGTACGTGACGATGAAACTCTCACTCCCTCCCGAAGAAGCAGGCTCGCCGTTGAACGTTGCCAAGTGGTTCCTCGAACAACTTCGCTGCGATGAACTTGCCATCGGCACCATTCGGTTTGACGAGGATTCCACCTATGTCAGCCTGCACAGCAGCAAGATTGGCACGGCCATGAAGGCCGT